>CAZNQZ010000049.1:0-7469 GCA_964575245.1 uncultured Lachnobacterium sp.
AGCCTCGAAGAGGCGACGAGTGCGCATGTGGGTGGAGGACTGTGAATAGTAACGCTTTCCGTGGTGCGTGTCATGGTTCGTGACTGCGCAGGGATTCGGCATTCAGAAAGAGAGAAATTATGAAGACGGATGTATTGATTGTGGGGAGCGGCTGCTCAGGACTGTACTGTGCGCTGCATCTCCCTGAGGACAGGCAGGTTACCATAATCACTAAGAGGGATGTCAGAAGCAGTGACTCCTTTCTGGCGCAGGGCGGAATCTGCATGTTGAAGGATGAGGCTGACTATGACAGCTATTTTGAAGATACGCTCAAGGCCGGACATTACGAAAATGATCGCAGATCCGTGGAGCTTATGATTCGTTCTTCACCGGCTGTGATTGAGGATCTGATCGGCTATGGGGTGGAGTTTGCCCGGGACGAGAATGGGGAATTACTGTTTACCAGAGAGGGCGCACACTCCGAAAAGCGGATTCTTTTTCACGAGGATATTACGGGGAAAGAGATCACATCCAAGCTGCTTGAGGCAGTTCAGAGGCTGCCTAATGTGACGATTCTGGAATACACGGTGATGGCGGATATTGTCTGCCGGGACAACTGCTGCTTCGGAGTGGTTGTCTGGCTGCCGGACGGCAGCGTTGAGACGATTGAGGCGCAGAACACTGTGTGGGCGTGCGGAGGCATCGGCGGGCTCTACCGCCGTTCCACCAATTTTCAGCACCTGACGGGTGACGCGCTCGCCCTCGCGCTCAGGCACGGCGTGCGGTTGAAGGATATCAACTATGTGCAGGTGCATCCCACAACCTTTTATACAACGGAGGCGCAGGAGCGCTGCTTTCTGATCTCGGAATCTGTCCGCGGTGAGGGCGCGAAGCTCTACGATAAAAATTTGGAGAGCTTCGTGGATGAGCTGAAACCGAGAGACGAGGTGACAGCGGCGATTATCGCCCAGATGGAAAAGGATCAGACGGAGCATGTGTGGGAGGATCTTCGGCCCATACCGGCAGAGGAGCTCAAAATGCACTTCCCGAATATCGTGGAGTATTGCAGCGAGAAAGGCTATGACGTGACAGCGCAGTGCATCCCGGTGGTGCCGGCCCAGCACTATTTTATGGGAGGGGTCTGGGTGGATCACGACAGCCACACCTCGATGGAGCATCTCTACGCGGTCGGGGAGACGGCCTGCAACGGCGTTCACGGCAGGAACCGGCTCGCCAGCAATTCTCTTCTGGAGAGTCTGGTATTTTCGGGGCGTGCTGCGGCAAAGATTGCGCAGGACAATTTCTGTCATGGAGCGGATGCTGCGGAGCTGTTTGCCGCGGTGGACAGGGATAGTTACCTTGACCATGCGGCGTGCAGCCGGGAGAACCACACCCGTGTGCGGGACGCCATCGCCGAGGCGGACATGAAGATGCATAAACCGGGTGACAGCTATTCCGGGGCGATCGACGGACTGCAGGGGCGGAGGCATTTAAAGGTTTAGGAGGACGGGAAATGTACGATCAGGTAACTCTAAAATTAAATATGGACCCGTTGATTCTGGGCGCGCTGCGGGAGGATATTACCAGCGAGGATGTGTCCGCCAACAGTGTGATGCCCCGCCCGCAGATGGGGGAGGCGGATCTGTTGTGCAAGGAGGACGGGATCATCTGCGGCCTGCAGGTGTTTGAGCGGGTGTTCACGCTGCTGGACGGGAGCGCGCGGGTGGAATTTTTTGTCCAGGACGGCGATGAGGTGAAAAAAGGCGGGCTTTTGGCGAAGCTCTTCGGGGATATTCATACAATTTTGTGCGGGGAGCGCACGGCGCTCAATTATCTGCAGCGCATGAGCGGCATTGCGAGCTATACGCACAGTGTGGCGGCACTGCTTGCGGGGACAGGGATAAAGCTGCTGGACACGAGAAAGACGACGCCGAACAACCGCATATTTGAGAAGTATGCCGTGCGCGTGGGGGGCGGAAACAACCACCGCTACAATCTCTCCGACGGAGTCCTTTTAAAGGACAATCACATCGGCGCTGCGGGCGGCGTCCGGGAGGCCGTGGAGGCGGCGAAGGCATACGCTCCCTTTGTGCGAAAAATTGAGGTTGAGGTAGAAAACCTGGATATGGTGAGGGCTGCCGTGGAGGCCGGGGCAGATATTATCATGCTGGACAACATGGATGCAGGGCAGATTCGGGAAGCCGTTCAGTTGATTGGAGGACGGGCAGAGATCGAGGTGTCCGGCAATGTCACGAGAGAAAACATCGCGCGGCTGACAGAGCTGGGAGTGGACTATATCTCCAGCGGCGCACTGACGCACTCCGCGCCGATTCTGGATATTTCCCTGAAAAATCTGCACCCCGTGGACCGTTAAGCCGACAGGCTGGAAGAAAGGAAAAGGCTATGAAAAAAGGAAACGTGTTACTTGTAATGCTGGTGCTGGTTCTGCTGACTGCCTGCGGGGAAAGCGACGCGGTATCCAATTTGGAGGTCGGAAACACCGGGGAAATGGAAACGCAGGAGGAGCCGCAGGCGCTGATCTCCATAGAAAAGTCATCCGAAAGCGAGAGATCTTTTGGCGGCACGAAGCTCTTTGCGCTGAGTGCACTCGACACCTTCTCGCCCGACGGGAGAATTACTGCGCACTTCTGGCAGGATTCCAACAATAATCTGTACTACAGCGTCGTCTCAGACAAGGACGAGGTGATAACGCCGTCCATGCTGGGACTGACGCTCGAGGAATGCAACTATGTTACCGGGATTACGAGCATTACCGCACAGGAGAGTCCGGAGCGCATCGAGCAGAAATACGAGACCTGTCTCACGGTTTCCCTCGATGAGGTGGAGTGCGTGGACGACTGTATCGAGCGGGATATTTTTCTGGAAAAGGACGGCGCGACGCTGACGCTGGCCGTCCGTCTCTACAACGATGGCTTTGCCTTCCGCTACAAGGATGTAAACTGCGGAACCGAAGACAGGGTGACTGTGATCAGTGAGACTACCCAGATCAATTTGCCGGAGGATACCACGACCTTTGCGGGCGGGTACAGCGCCACCTATGAATTTGATTACAGAAAGCGCTCCTATTCCGAGCTGAAGACACACAACGGCGTGTTTAACACACCGCTGACTGCCAATACCGGCGGGCGCTGGCTGTTGTTTTCCGAGTCGGATGTGTATGCGGACAGCGTCAGCTACTGCAAGAGCGTTCTTGAGACGAAGGGCGGAAATGCCTCGCTTGCCTGGAAGTTTGGTTTTCGGCGCGATCCGGCGAAGGAGGTAAATGACGATCTCTCCAGCCCGGGTCACATCAGGATTACAAAGGTCGAGACGGACAACGGTTTTACGACGCCGTGGCGTGTCGCCATTATCGCGGATGATCTGAATGGCCTGATCAACTCGACGGTCATAGACTCGCTCTGTCCGGCGATGGATCAGGAGCTGTTTGCCGACACGAGCTGGATACGGCCGGGTAAGGTGGCCTGGTCCTGGTGGTCCGGCGGCGACCAGCACAACTATGATATTCAGGTGCAGCATGTGGATTTCGCCGCCAAATACGGCTGGGAGTATTGCTGTCTGGACGCTGGCTGGCCAACATTTGAGAACCGGATTGAAGAGCTGTGCACCTATGCGAGGGATAAGGGTGTCGGCATCATATTGTGGGTGAACTACTTAAAGCTCAAGACGCCGGAAGATATTGAGAAGCTCTTTTCCCAGTGGTCTAAATGGGGCGTGGCGGGCGTCAAGACCGATTACTTTGAGAGCGATGATATCGAGGTGCTGGAGTCGATGCACAACGTGGCGGAGATTGGCGCCAGGTATCGGCTCATGGTTTATTATCACGGCTGCATCAACCCCTGCGGTGAGACGAGAACCTACCCGAACATCATGTCAAGCGAAGCTGTTCTCGGCGAGGAATTTCGCAAGTGGTCCACTGCCCCGGAACCGGAAAATTGCCTGATGTACCCCTTCACGAGAAATGTCACGGGCTCTATGGACTATACTCCGGCCTGCATCGCTATCACAAAAACCGGGGAGTCGGCGGGCTTTTCCCTTGCAAAGGCAGTGGTTTATGAGTCCGCACTTCAGCATTTTGCGAGCTCTGCATACAGCTTTCCAAGCTTTCTGGGCCTGCCGTTGTTGTCAAAAATTCCGACGGCGTGGAGCTCCTCAAAACTGATTGACGGCTATCCTGGCGAGCACATCACCATGATGCGCACCGACGGGAAGGATTACTATATCGGCTGCATGACCCTGAAAAAGCGCGAGGTGAGCGTTGCGCTGGATTTCCTTGGCGAGGGCAGCTATCACGCATACATATATGCCGACGACGAGAGCGGCAGGCTGACCCTCGGGGAAAAGCAGGTGACGGCGGGGGATACTCTGGTGCTCTCGCTTATGGACATCGGAGGTGCGGCGGTACTGATCACGAAGGAAGAGCTTGACACGGAGGTTGAGAGCCCGGAAACAGACCGGGAGGGCTTCACCTATTACGAGTGCGAGGACGGCGTTCTCTCCGGCGAGGCGAGGATTGCCGAGGCCGGTATGTGCAGCGGCGGCAAAAAGGTCGGATATGTCGGAAACGGCAGCGGGAACGCGGTGGAGCTTACAGTGGAGGCGGAGGAGGACGGAGCCTACGAGCTTCTGCTCTGCTACTGTACCGGCGAGACGAGGAACCTCACGGTCATCATCGGTGACGAGCACTATGAGCTCAGAAATCTCACTGGAAAGGGCTTCGACCTGCCCGTGGAAACCTCCATTGAGGTGAATCTGAAAAAAGGGAAAAACAGGATCACCTTATGCAGGGAGGGCGGCTACGCGCCCGATCTGGACCGGATTGCGATCGGGAGGGAAGAATAAGTGCACCGCGTCAGTGAGCCACGCGCTGGCGTCTGGCCGCAAGCAGTCCGAGGATTACAAACAATGTGGCAAACAGGAGCTGGACACCCATGCAGACAAAGACGAAGCGGTTCTGCGCGCCCGGATCAAAATCAATGCTACTGTTCGCCTGATTGAACCAGTAGGCGGGCAGAAGGTGGGAGGCCTTGACGATTCCGTCTCCCAGATATTCGGATGGGACAAAGATGCCGCAGAGAAATGCCATGCCGAGAGAGATGACATTCGCAATCATGTTCAGGTGCTCCTGCCGGCTGGTCAGCCTGCCCGCCAAAAATGCGAGCGACAGGGCTACAAAGAGATAGCAGACAGCATTGAGACAGAGGTAAAGCCCCTTTACGCTGAATACGGCACCGCGGAACATGGCGGCGGAGATCAGGACCAGCAGGAGTAAGATGCCGAGCCCGGTCACGACCACGCCCAGAAACAGTTCGCCGTTCATATGCATAAATTTGTAGGATGAGCAGGAGATCCGGTCACGGAGCTCCTGTTTGTTGTACACCTGAAGAACCGGCCCGATGACCGAGATGATCAGTGCGATCAGCACCCATCCCAGATAGTTAAAAAAGTTGTAGAGATCGGAGTGGCCCGTCTGCTCCCCGCCGTCCGGAAGGGAAACCGGAACCTCCTGCTTCAACGCTTCTGCCGTGCGGCTGTTTGCCGCCTCCACCGGGTATCCGGCCATAAGGTACAAGCGGACGAGGCCGAGGTAATTATCGATGGTGGCCTCGAATAAGCGGGCCGCCTGACTGCCGGGGATTGTGATGATCTCCAGCGCGCAGTCTTCGGGGCTGCCGCCTGCGAGAGCTTCGCCGAAGCCCTCCGGGATGCGCAGGATATTTTCTACATTTCTCACATACAGCTCATCCTGAATGGTCTCCTTGTTGTCCCCGGCAATTTTTCTGAGTCTGTGGGTCCCTTCCAGATAATCCGTCAGAGCATGGCTTGCAGCGCTTTCGTCGTAGTCGAACACGGCGAATTTTGTGGTCGCCGCCTGATAGGTCTCCCCGTCTTTTTGGGTGGAGCTGGCGGTGATTGCGGACAGGACTCCGGTCATAATGCCGATGTACATGAACATGAAGCCAATGTATTTCCTTAAGACCCTGAAATAAGATTTAAATACTTGCATACCTGTTTCTCCTTATCATGAGATAGCCGATGAAGATCAGCACTGCGGACTCGACAGCCAGCATGGTGATATTTTCAAAAAATCTTCCGTATCCGTCATAGACGTTAAGCGAGTAAAAGCAGTTGGATATCAGCGCGGCCGGGTTAATCCGGTTGACGGCGGGCGCGTGGTGCTCGATCATATCCTTTACGCCTGCTGCAATGAGATCTGAGAGCACGGACAGGATCATAGAGACGGAGAGGGCAATTCCGACCTTCAGTGAATAGCTGACCCTTGGCAGAGCACCGACGATGACGCCCATGGCGAGGCCGAAGATACAGCCAAACAACAGGGTCAGGAGGATGGCAGCGTATTTCTCCCCGAAGTCGATTCCCAGCAGCCGCATATATCCGAAGGCGATCAGCTCTGTGGTAAAATGCAGCAGAAGCAGTGCAGTAAAATCGGAGAGAATCAGGGTCAGCTTGCGGCTGGCTGCCACGCATTTGCGCATGCCCAGAGGGCTGGTGTTTGCCTGCAGCCGGCTGGTGGTATCCAGCGAGGAGAAGGAGGCGAACAGGCAGCTCATGGCGAAGATCGCGTAAAAGTAATTGGTCATGGGGTCCTGATTGCCGTCGGTGGATGCCTGTTCCGTGTAGAAGGACGGGCGGTCCATGGCCGATGCCGCCAGCTCCTGCAGTTTCTCGGGATGGTCCTTTGCAATATCAAGGATGACCGCTTCGTTCTGCCGGTACTGGGTCAGGACGGTCTCTAAAATACTGGCGTTGATGGAGGAATCCTTTACGACGAGGCTGAGGTTTGAGGTGTAGATGATGCCGTCCGCCTTCCCGTCCTCCAGAGCCTGTTTTGCCTCTGCTTCCGTGCAATAGGTCACGTGAAGAAGGGGATTCTCCCCCTCGGAGAGCGAGTTCAGGAGACCGGCGATGCCGCTTGTATCCTCTGCCGCTTTGTCCTCTCCGTGAACAACCGCTGCCTCAATGGTAAAAAAATCCTCATCCGCGGAGCGGATATTGCCGAAGGCCAGATACATGAAGGTGGCAAGCGCCAGCGGGAAGATGAAGGCCCAGAAGAGCGAAACCTTAGCTTTTATCTGGCTTCGTATCGTATATTTCATATTGTGTATAAACATGGCGGCCTCCTAGTCTCTCAGCTCTTTGCCCGTAATTTCCAGGAAAACATCGTTTAACGTGGGCAGCTCGGTGTAAACGCGCCCGAAGGAGATCTCATGCTCCTTGAAATAATCCATGACGCGGATCAGGTTGTGTTTGCCGCCGGAGAAAGCGACGCGCAGCCGGTTGTCCTGCCATGTGGCCTCATAGACGTGGGGCAGCGCCCGGATTTCCTCAAGATTTCCGGTTTCCAGCCCGAGAACTTCCATCGTGATGGTCTCGGTGTTCTTGATCATGCGCTTTAAGGTATCCTTTGTGCCGATGGCGACCTGCTTTCCCTTGTCCATGATGAGGATTTT
>CAZNQZ010000049.1:7479-10108 GCA_964575245.1 uncultured Lachnobacterium sp.
CTCCTCCATGTAGTGGGAGGTATAGATGATGGTGGCGCCGTCTGCGTTCAGCTTCTGTATGCCCTCCAGAATCTTGTTGCGGCTCTGGGGATCAACCGCTACCGTCGGCTCATCGAAGAAGATCAGCCGGGGCCTGTGGGCGATGCCGCAGGCAATGTTTAAGCGGCGCAGCAGGCCGCCCGACAACTTTTTGGGCCGAAATTTGCGGTAGTCCGCAATGTCAACAAATTCCATGGCAGACTCCACGCACTCTTTTCTCTTCGACTTATCGTGGATGTAAAGCCCGCAGAAATAGTCGATATTTTCATACACGTTCAGCTCGTCGAAGACGGCCACGTTCTGCATGACCACGCCGATGTCCTTTTTGATGTCATAGCTGTCGGGCTTCATCTGCTTCCCGAACACCTCAATCTCCCCCTTGTCGTAGGCGAGGAGGGACAGAATGCAGTTGATCGTTGTAGTCTTGCCGGAGCCGTTGGGGCCGAGCAGACCGAAGACCTCACCCTCCTCCACGGTGAGTCCGAAATGGTCCAGTGCCACAAGATCCCTGTAGCGTTTTACCAGATTTGTTACCTTGATTGCTGTAGCCATACATAGTCCTCCTTTTGATCCTGATATCAGGATACAGGAAACATATGCTGATTTCCAGTGAGGATTATCACAAAAGGCGCATGACATTTGTCATCAAAAAACAGTAGAAAAAAGCGGGGAGATAGAGTAAAATTGAGATAATATCGGGGAACGGGAGAGAAAATCGGATGGAGCATGCGCTGGGAAAGGTGATCGTTCTGGCCGGATCAGTCTGGCTTTTGTTTGCTGCCTATGATATCGGGGCTGGGACCACGGCGCTGATGCTGGCGGGCACGGCGATTGGTCTTCTGGGTGACCTCCCTCCGTTTGGGGAGGCAGGTTCCACCCGGTTTTGTTTTCGTATGTGCGCCCTGTTGTCCGGCCTTTTTCTGCTTTTTGGCATGCTTTATGTTCCGGCAATTGCCATGGCTCCGTTTGTGGTCTACGGAGCGGTGCAGCATCACATGCGCTGGCCGGTTGTACTGCTTTTAATTCCTTCCGAGGTTTTTTCCATGCTGCGGGGAGAGGGGATGCCGGTCGCGTACTCGGTGATACTGGCGATTTTTGCGGCGGAGCTCGCAGGGGCCAATGCCAGAACCGAGGATTTGGAGAAGGAGCGCAGAAGACAGAGGGACGCGGCCGTAGAGCACGATTTGCTGATGGAGGAGCGCCGCCGTGAGCTGATCGAAAAGCAGGATGCCAACATCTACATGGCCACCCTGAAGGAGAGAAACCGGATTGCCAGAGAGATTCACGACAACGTCGGACACATGCTGACCCGTTCGATTCTGCAGGTGGGGGCGATCGCTGTCCTCAATCAGTCAGAGGAGCTGCGGGGACCGCTGGAAACTCTGCAGGAGACGCTGAACACCGCCATGACCAGCATGAGAAACAGCGTGCATGACCTGCACGATGAGTCGGTGGATCTGAGGGCTGCAATTGAGAAGATAGCTGCCGATTTTGAGAATTTCGAGGTCCGGCTTGACTATGATATGAGTCCGGAGGTCCCGAGGGATGTCAAGTACGCGTTCATCGCCATCACAAGGGAGGCGGTGAATAATGCGGTCCGGCACAGCAACGGAAACTTCGTCAGTGTGATTCTGCGGGAGCACCCGGGATTCTATCAGCTTCTGATCTCTGACAACGGGACGGGCGCCTGTATTCAGGAGTCCGGGATCGGGCTGCAAAATATGAGGGAGAGGGTCAATGCACTGGGGGGAACCATTGTGATTACGCCGGAGAACGGCTTTCGTATACTGGTATCCGTTATGAAGGAGAACTGACATGAACATTGTGATTGTGGACGACGACCAGCTGGTTTCGCTGTCCTTAAAGACAATTTTGGAGGCAAACGGAGATATCCATGTCTCCGCGGTGGGGAGGGATGGCAAGGAGGCGGTCAGGCTGTACGAAGAGTATCAGCCCGACGTTCTGCTTATGGATATCCGGATGGAGGGCATGACCGGGCTGGAGGCGGCCCGGAGCATTCTTTTGGCGCACCCGGACGCGAGAGTGCTGCTGCTCACCACATTTTCTGATGACGAGTATATTGTAAAGGCGATTCAGTACGGCGCAAAGGGTTATATTTTAAAGCAGGAATTTGAGAGCATTGCCCCGGCGCTGTTCTCGGTTTATAACGGGCAGACGGTATTCGGAAATGAGATCGTGGAGAAGCTGCCGGGCCTGCTGAATCGGGGAAATCAGGATAAGGAAGCGGAAGAGTTTCAGAAAACATGTGAACGCATGCGGCTGAGTGAAAAGGAGATCGAAATCATCCGTCTGGTCGCGGACGGGCTCAACAATAAAGAGATCTCGGAGCGGTTGTTTCTGGGTGAGGGCACGGTGCGCAATTACATTAGCCTGATCTTGGAGAAGCTCGGGCTCAGGGACCGGACGCAGCTGGCCTGTTTCTACTATCGCGGGGGACAGGGCCTACAGTAGGAAAACCGGGTTTTTGTGGCGGAAAAGTGCGCAAAATATACAACTATGATACAATTCCATAGATAATATGATACAAGGGTCAAAAGCCAGAAATCGTTCCTGCTTGCAGGATAAGATT
>CAZNQZ010000050.1:0-10021 GCA_964575245.1 uncultured Lachnobacterium sp.
AACGCTTGCTGCTTTCAAGAAAATTGCGGCAAATAATTGCGTTCAAGAGTATAAATGATTGGGGCTGCCCTCTACAGTTTCCATCACATTTTGCCGATAAAGACATCAGACAGGGAAGTCAAATATTTGATGCTATGCGGCAGAGACAGGGAGTCCGCCGGATACGCAGGAGAATCCGTGTATATAGAGACCAATCTGTGGGAGAACGTAGACCGAAATGTGAATAATAAAAGCATGGGAAAGGGCATTGCTGCCTATCAGGCTTATATGCCGGAGGGCAGCAGTGCCTTTGGCGTGCAGAAAGAAAAATATGAAAAGCTGGCGCAAGTTTCCGCGGCAGGGACGGTCAATATGGCGGAGGCCACCTATCCGAACCCGATGAAGCCGGAGAAGGACGAGACCGTGGCGCAGGAGATTCAGGGCCAGGAGCAGCAGTCGGCGCAGAGCCGCGCGAACGAGATGGCGGTGATTGCGAACACCACCTCCCCCGAGGATATCAAAAAGATGGAGGAGGAGGGCTTTTCGATTACAGAGTCCGACAGCCGCACCATCATTACCGTGACCGACAAGATTAAGGCAGCGCTTGCCGAGGCGGGTGTGGATGTCTCATACGGAGATACCTTAACGCGCGAGCAGCTCGAGAAGATTTCCGGCAATCCGGTCGTGATGAACCAGATTGCGCAGGTGTTAAAGAACAATGACCTTCCGGTGACGGACGCGAATGTACAGGAGAGCGCCGCCGCGCTGGAGCAGGCGGCGTCCCTCTCCGGCATCAGCGAGGACACGATGAGCTATCTTCTCAAAAACGACCTGGAGCCCACGATCCGCAATGTCTATAAGGCGGAGCACGCGGGGACTGTGGCTGCAGAGGCTGTCAGCACGATCAGTCCGGAGAGCCTGCAGGAGCTGGAACCGCAGATTGCCGCGATTGTGCAGGAGTCGGGGCTGCCGGTGAACGAGGCATCCATTGCCGACGGGAAATGGCTGATCGCACATCAGATACCGCTGACGAAGGACAATCTGGTTTATTTTGAACAGTTGAAGGAGCTGTCCACACAGCTTTCCGACGGAACCTACAATTGGGATGCGCTTGCCGATTCGGCGGCAAAGGCGATTCTCTCCGGAAAGCGCCCGGAGGATGGTTATATGATTACTGCCCGCAGAAGGCTGGAGGAGACCCGCCTGATGATGACTACGGAGGCGAGAGCCACCATGGAAAAGAAGGGCATTGAGATTGACACCAAACCGCTGGAGGCGCTGGTGGAGGAATTAAAGGAGCAGGAAAGGCAGTATTACCGCGCACTTCTGATCGGAGAGAGCATTGAGCCCTCAGAGAAAAATGTAGATCTCCTTGCGAAAACGGAGGAGGTCTTGGAAGACCTGAAAACCGCCCCGGCCTACGCGATCGGACAGATCGCGGACGGGGATACGTTGGAGATGATCCACGATTCCGGCGAGGTAATGCGCAGTCAGCTGCTGCAGGCCAATGAGCCCTTTGAGCCGATGCGCAGGGAGCCTGCGCAGGCAGCGCCCATACAGAAGGACGGGACCGGTGCGACTGCGGCGATATCCGCGCAGGTTCAAACGGGAGAGACTGGTAAGGCGGCAATGTTTGACGCGCAGACGGCAAGGACCGGAGAGGCCATGCCAGTGTCAGCGCAGACAGCAGAAACTGAGTCGGTTGCCGCGCAGACGGCGGTGCCGGGAGAGACGGCGGCGGTTAACCCGCAGACGGCAGTGCCGGGAGAGACGGCGGCGGCGTTCCCACAGGGGAGCGAGCCCGGCGAGGCTATATCCGATCAGGCAGAGGGAGCGTCTCCTGCAATGCGCAGAGAGCTTGCGCAGGCGAACGAGCGTTATGAGACGATGCAGACAGCTCCGCGGGCGGACATGGGCGACAGCATTCAGAAGGCATTCCGCAATGTGGACGACATTTTGAGGGATCTGAATTTTGAGGTCAGCGAGCCCAACCGGCGGGCCGTGCGCATTCTATCCTATAACGAAATGCCGCTTACGGAGGAAAATGTTCAGGCGGTGAAGGCGCGCGACGAGGAGATGCAGCGCGCGTTTCGGAATATGAATCCGTCGGTCACGATGGAGATGATCCGGCGCGGGCAGAACCCGCTGGATATGACGCTGGAGGAGCTCAATCATGCGGCGGAGCAGATCAGGACAGAAACCGGGCACGAGGAGCAGGAGCGCTTCAGCCGTTATCTGTGGAAGCTGGAGCAGAACAGGGAGATTTCACAGGAGGAGCGGGACAGCTATATCGGTATTTACCGCCTGATCGCGCAGGTGGAGAAGACGGATGGGGCGGCCCTTGGTTTCCTCATGAATCAGGGCAGCGAGCCGACCATGCGCAATCTGATCACAGCAATGCGTTCCGCGAGAAAGGGATCGATGAACTACGCGGTGGATGACAACTTTGAGGGTGTGAAGAGCACGGCGAAGGGGCCCCGCATTGACGAGCAGATCGAGGCGGCCTTCCATCAGAACTGCCTGAAGGATGTTCTGGATGTGGTGACGCCGGAGAAGCTGGCGAGACTCGGGACAGATAACTGGGAGAATATGACGCCGGAGCAGCTTGCGGAGGCTCTGCGGGAGATGGAGACGGCAGAGCAGGAGGAGCAGGCGCAGGAGGCCTATGTGAAGGCGCAGATGGCCGAGTATCAGCAGGTACTCCAGACCTCGGAGGAGGTGTACTCTTATCTGGAGCGCTATCATATGCCAAACTCTGTCATGAATGTGATGGCGGTTTCCGAGATGATGCGCCGTCCGAATCAGGTGTTGAACCGGCTCTTTAGACAGGATTCGCTCTCCAAAAGTGCCGCGGAAATGATCGCGGATTTGAAGGCGCAGGTGCTGGAGGAGTTCGGAGACTCCCTGAAAAATCCCGAGGAGCTTGCGGATGCACAGGAAAAGCTTGCAGATGTGGCGGAGCATGTGATGGACACGATGCTGATCGACGATCCGTCTGTGCGCTCCCTTGACGTGCGTGAGCTTCGGCGGTCTGTCTGCGCGATCGAGCTGTGTGCGAAAAAGGCGCAGGAGGAGTGCTATATGGTTCCCATCCAGACCGGGGATTCCGTCACGGGCGTCTCTTTAAAAATCGTCCGCGGCAAAGAAGAGAAGGGGCTGGTGGACATCATTTTTGACAGTCCCGGGTTCGGCAAGGTGGCAGCATCCTTTTACGCGCACGCACAGGGAATTTCCGGCATGATTGCCGTGAACGATGAGAAGAGCTACCGCGAGGTCTCGGCAAATCTTGACGCGCTGATTAACGAGATGAAGAGCGGGGAACATGAGGCGGAGACGGTAGATATCAAGGCCGCATATATCTCCGATCTGTCCCTGGAGCATTACGAAATGGCGGGAATCCGCCGGGAACAGAGAATGGCTGCCGCGGGCGAGCTGGCGGAGGATAAATCCAATACCGTTCAGACCACCCGGCTGTATCATATCGCGGAGACCTTTATCCGTCACTGTTCCCAGTCAGGAAACCGTTCATAGCAGAGGTTCGGCATTCAGCAGAGGGCGCTTAGGCGCCCTCTGAGTCTGTACTGTTCTCACTGTCCCCACTTTCTCCGGAGGTTTTGAATATGGATTCGGCGCCCCCGTGTTCAGAGAGATAGGTGCACACTCCGCTGTAGACCGCACGCGCCAATTTGTCCTGATAGGCGCTGTCTGTGAGCTTTGCGGCCTCCTCCGGGTTGCTTAAAAACCCGCATTCCACGATTACGGTGGGGGTGGGGGTTTTTTTGAGTATGTAGTAGTCGTCGTTTGACTTAGAGACGCGCTTCTTGGGCGGATCGAGCTGTTCATTTAAAGCGGCCTGAACCGTCGCGGCGATGGTTTCGCCCTCCGGGGAGTTTTTAAAGAAAAAGACCTGCGGCCCGGAGACTGAAGGGTCGGTATAGCTGTTCTGGTGGATGCTGACGGTCATGATCGGATGAACCTTCTCGATCAGTGCAACCCGGTTGCGCATATCCTCGACCTTCAGTGCTTTGGAGTGATCCGAGACAAGCGCCTTGTCGTCCGTGCGTGTCAGCACGACCTCAAAGCCTTTGTTCTCAAAAAGCGTTTTCAGCTTAAACACGATCGCGAGATTTAAATCCTTTTCGAGGATATTATCTCCGCCGACCTTTCCGGGATCGGCTCCGCCGTGTCCCGCGTCCAACACAATGCATGGCCGTTTCGTTTTGTTGTCTGCGTTTGCTACAAGAGATGCCCCTACTCGGGCCAGAAAAAAAGAGCTTACAAAGAGGCATGCGACCATAAAAATTTCAAATTTTTTCTTCATAGGAAACCCCTGACAGATTGAAACAAAAGATGTTAATTCAATCTATGCAGGGGTGTCATTGATTATTCTTTAGTTAATATACTTGATAATGAGATCCCAGATCTCCTTCTTCTCCAGTCCCAGTTTCCAGAAGGAGGCGCCGGCGAGATCATACTCCTCAAGCAGCTTCAGTCGTCCCTCCGCGGAGGCGGCGTCCTCGAGCCATACCTTACAGATCGCGCCGCTGGACTCGTATTCGGCATAGTTTTGCCCGGTTTCGGCGAGCCACTGTTTTTTGGCGCCGTAGGTGTTGAGAAGATTTTCTATGGCTTCCATGCCGTATGCCTTGGAGGTCACCTCGTAGGAGATGTCCGTGTCGGAATCCTCAGCATCCACCGTCGGGGTGAGCGTCCACAGGCGCGTATAAAATGGCATTCCCAAAATCACCTGTTCGGCGGGAACCTCCTTTAAGGTGTCCGTCACGCCCTGCCGGACCCACGGGAGTGAGGAGACGGAACCCTCGCCGGAACCGGCGTAGTGCTCGTCATATCCCATGATCACAACATAATCCGCATAGTTCGCCTGCTCGGCGCGGTCATAGAAGGCCGTATAGCTGGTCGGCACATAGTTATCGATGGAGAGGACAATGCCGTTGTTTTTGCATTTGATGGACAGCTCGCGCACAAATTGGATGTAGGAATCGCCGACCTCCTTCGGGTTGAGCGCTTCAAAGTCGAGATTAATGCCGTCCAGATTGTACTGGATCGCCATGGAGACAATCTGGTTCACCAGATTGTGGCGCGTGCTGGTGTGTGTCAGGACATAGGCGGAGTCCGCATCGCGGTTCTCGAGGTTGTTGACGGAGGGCCATACCTCAATGTTCTGGGAATGGCAGTAGTTTACATAGTCGCTGCTCGCAAGATTCATAAGTCCGCCCTCGTTATCGTTTAAGTAGAACCATGTAGGGGAGATAACGTTGAGCCCCTTTGTGGCGCTGAGCACGGACGAAATGTTGTCGTTGGCGGTCCGGTTTAAGACCTGATGCCATGCCATGCAGATTTCAAAGTCTCTGGTGATATGGGTAAAGGTTTCCGGTTTGTAGCTGCTGACAAGCGTTTTTGTCTCGGTTCCGGACAGCTTGGAATTTTGCACATAGCCTATGATTCCGTCTTCTGTCATGACTTTTGTCCAGTTCTCCTCCTGCTCGAGGATGGTCACTGAAGTTTTTTCGGACAGATCGGAAAGAATCGGGCTCTTAATCCCGCCTTTCACGCGAACGCATGTTTTGCGTTTGACGGAGGCAACCTCGTAATCGCCCCACTCGCTGGTCATGATGACCCGGCTCGGGTCGGCGAGATATTCGTATATAAAATCTGAGTATTCCTTCACAAAGTCCAGATCAATATATGCAGAGTCTGAAGTCGCCTTTACGATAGGGCGGCCGTAGTCCACGGTGGATTTTGTGACCAGATAGCGGCTGCTCTCCGCCTCCGCAGAGATCAGATCGCGGGGGGCGGCGTACAGCAGGATATTTTCGTTTGCGTCCCAGTAAAAACGGGGATTTATGTGGTCGCGGACAAACTGATAGTCCACATAGATGTAGCCGTTGATCATTTTTGCGGAGGTGTCGATGAGCTCATGGTTTAAAACGATGGCGACCTGATCCGCCGCGTTCAGATGGTAGTATTCATTCAGATCCTGCCGCTCCTTCGAGGGCGTATATTTTTTTACCAGCGCAGATATTCCCATGATTCCGACAATGATTGCAATCAGAGCAACCACAACGAGGATGGGTATCACCTTTTTCTTCATGTAAGACCTTGCCTTTCCTTATTGGTGCTGTATTTGATGCATAGCAATTCTGCCCTCATTATATCACATCTGTGGGAACAGAATCAATTGGCAATGATTTTTTTGCCGCAAACCGGTAACAGTTCAGCCTGCAGCTTCACTGTTACGCAAACCGTCCGCTGGCGCCGCAGGGCAGTGCGAGGCCGGTGGAGGAAACAGGCAGTCCGATTTCTCCGGCGGTTACGGTATATTGCGCTCCTTCGTCCACCTCGGGAGCGGAGACAGGCAGTGCGGTGTTCATCATGTAGCTGAGCACCGCGGGCTGCAGTCCCGTGGTGTAGGCATTGATCAGGAAAAACAGTGGGCGGTCGCAGAGAAGCTGTGCGCAGAGCCGGATCAGGGCGTACACGTGCTCCTCCATCTTCCAGGTTTCCCCTTTTGGCCCGCGTCCGTAAGAGGGCGGATCCATGATGATCGCGTCGTAGCGGCTGCCTCTGCGGATTTCCCGCTCGGCAAACTTTACGCAGTCATCCACCAGCCAGCGGATGGGGGTGTCGCCGAGTCCGGAGGAAAGGGCGTTCTCCTTCGCCCATGCCACCATGCCCTTCGATGCGTCTACATGGGTCACGCTCGCCCCTGCGGCGGCTGCCGCAAGTGTAGCGCCCCCGGTGTAGGCGAAGAGGTTCAGGACCTTCACGGGCCGCCCGCTCTGCACTGCGTCATGAATTATCTTGGAGAACCAGTCCCAGTTGGCGGCCTGCTCGGGAAACAGCCCGGTGTGCTTGAAGCTGAAGGGCTTCAGGCGGAAGGTCAGCTCCCGGTCGATGGGGAGCGTGTAGGAAATTGTCCACTCCTCGGGCAGGTCGAAAAATTCCCACTCGCCGCCGCCCTTCGCACTCCGGTGGTAGTGGCCGTTTCTCTTTTTCCAGCCCTCAGCCGTCCTCGGCGTATCCCAGATCACCTGAGGGTCCGGGCGCACCAGAAGATAGCGCCCCCAGCGCTCCAGTTTCTCGCCCATCGAGCAGTCCATCACTTCATAGTCCTTCCAACCGTCTGCCAGCCACATCTCAATTCTCCTCCATGTATTTGATATTTATATCATTAACTATACACGATAAGGTGTAATAAGTCAAAAGAAGCAAAATACTAGCAAAGGGACGCCGCGGTATGCTATAATCAGGATGGTATTTTGGGTGCGGCGGAACCATCTGCGGTATCCATGGGGTGATTGGCACAGGGAAAGGAAGGTAGAGGATGAAACGGGTGATACTTATCGTATTAGACAGCTTTGGCATCGGGGAGATGGAGGACGCGGCGGATTATGGGGACAAGGGTGCCAATACCCTGCGGTCCGTGTCCGCCAGCGCCTGTTTTCATATGCCCAATATGGCGCAGATGGGTCTTTTTAATATAGAAGGTGTAGACTGCGGGAAACGGACGGAGAAGCCTTCCGCAAGGTTTGCCCGCATGAGGGAGGCCTCAAAGGGCAAGGACACGACCATCGGACACTGGGAGATCGCGGGAATCCAGTCAAAGAAGCCGCTGCCGGTTTATCCGAAGGGTTTTCCGAAGGAGATTCTGGATGAGTTTACCCAAAAAACCGGGCGGGGCGTGCTCTGCAATCTGCCGTATTCGGGGACGGCGGTGATTCAGGAGTACGGGGATGCTCATATGAATACGGGAGATTTGATTGTCTATACCTCCGCCGACAGCGTATTTCAGATCGCGGCGCATGAGGATATCGTCCCCGTAGAACAGCTCTATGAGTACTGCCGCATCGCCCGCGGTATCCTGCAGGGGGAGCACGGTGTCGGGAGGGTCATTGCCCGTCCGTTTATCGGTCCATGCGGCGGGTATTTTACGAGAACGCCCCGCAGGCACGATTTTTCGCTTCTGCCCCCGTCCACCACGATGCTTGACCAGCTCTCGGGCTGTGGCAGGGATGTGATTGCCGTCGGAAAGATCAAGGATATCTTTGCGGGAAAGGGAATCACAGAGTCCGTATATACAAGCGGAAACGAGGAGGGCATTGTAAGAACGCTGGAATATCTGGACAGGGATTTTGAGGGACTGCTGTTTGTCAATCTGGTGGATTTTGACATGCTCTACGGACATCGCAATGACATTGACGGTTACGCGAAGGCGCTCGCCTTTTTTGATGAAAAACTTGCGGAGATCTGTGCAAAGATGAGGGAAGAGGACATTTTGATGATCACGGCGGATCACGGCTGTGACCCCGGTTATACGGTCTCTACCGACCATTCCAGAGAGCACACCCCGTTTTTGATGTATGGCGCGGGGGTGCGGCCCGGAAATCTCGGCACGAGGGACACGTTTGCGGATATCGGCGCGACTGTGCTGGATTATTTTGACATTAAGCCGGAATTTCCCGGAAAATCAATGAGATAAGTGGAGAGACAGTTATGGACGAACTCAAGTGGAACGAGAGATTTAATATCGGAGTGGAGATTGAGGACAGGGCGCATGAAAAGCTGTTTTCCATCGTGGAGGGGCTGTTGGCCTTTGACGAGGATGAGAAACGGCGCCAGTGGGCCTGTTCTGAGGGAATCAAATTTTTTAAAAGCTATGCGCTCAGGCACTTTGCTGAGGAGGAGGCCTATATGCTGTCAATCAATTACAGCGGATATGCCGTGCATAAGCGTCTTCACGACGATATGAGGGATAAGACGCTGGTGGCTCTGGAAAAGGATCTCGAAGATTCCGGTTATTCTTCGGAATCCATCCAGCACTTTCTGGGAATCTGTATCGGCTGGCTGACCGGGCATATCCTGATTGAGGACCGCGCCATCACGGGGAAAATCAAAACCCGATGGAGCGGGGAAGGAATGGGGGAGGAGCTTCAGCAGCTGGAAAATGGCATTTCCGATGTCATGCAGGAGGCGTTTAAGCTGAAAACACAGCTGGTCAGCGAGCACTATATCGGAGAAGATTTCGGTAATGCAATTATCTACCGTCTCACCTATCTTTCCCAGGCAGGGGAGCGGTGGCTGGTATTTTTATCACTGGAGGAGAGGCTGGTGTTTTCTATGGTCGGCGCAATGATGAACGTCGAATTTAAGAGCGTGGACCGGATGGTGCTGGATGCCGTCCGGCTGCTGGCGCAGCAGCTGATGAAGCGCCTCGGCATGTACGTCCGGATGGAAGGACAGTACAGGCTGGAAAAGGATCATATGATAACCAGGGAGCAGCTCTTGCAGGAGATTGATGTCGGATATCCCCAATACAGCCTTCTTCTCGACACGGGGATCGGGTATTTTGCCTTCTGCGCGAAAAAGAGATCCGTATAAATGGGAAGATATTGCTTAAAATATCCGTCGATGTTAAAATGAACTTAAGGAAAGGGTGTGATTTTATGGCTGTTATTAGTCCGGTTTCAGATCTTAGCAATTATAATACAGTTCTTGAAAAGGTTTCTGTTGGCTCTCCAGTGTATCTAACGGTAAATGGACGAGGCAAATATACAATTCGTGACATTGCCGACGATGAAGAATTTGAAAAAACAAAAGCTATGCTTCGCCTCATGTGCGAGCTCAATGAAGGCAGGCGTTCCGGTGAGGAAGAAGGATATGTATCATCAGAAGATGTAAGGTCATATTTCCACGGTAAGCACTCATGAAATATATAGTCAAATATTCAAAGACTGCCATTCGAGACCTAGACCGGGTTTGGGCAGAAGTTTTTGATGCTTCAAAAAGCTACGATGTCACTTCCAGATATATGGATGGTTTGATGGATAAGGTTGAAGCTAAGGCAGATTTTCCGAAGTCTGGCGCTCCTCTCTATTATGAAGATAACTTTACCGGCTATTATTTTGTTTTGTTTCAGGCATACATGGTGTTCTATCGTCTGGAAGAGAATGTTATGTTGGTTGACAGAGTGCTTTTCGGTAAAAGCGACTATATGAATTATCTTCATTTGAAATCAGAAGAT
>CAZNQZ010000051.1:0-9814 GCA_964575245.1 uncultured Lachnobacterium sp.
GTGAGTTGTGACGGTCCTCTGTTGCCATGCATTAAGAACGTCAGATAAAGCAGGAGGTTATTTTTATGAACGCAGTGGATATTATCAAGAGCATTGAATCCGAGCAGCTGAAGGAGTCTGTACCGGAGTTTTCGGTCGGCGACACCGTCAAGGTGTACGGCAAGATCAAGGAGGGCAACCGCGAGCGCGTGCAGGTCTTCGAGGGAACCGTCATCAAGAAGCAGGGCGGCAGCAACCGGGCGACCTTTACCGTGAGAAAGCTGTCCAACGGAGTCGGCGTGGAGAAGACATGGCCGCTGCATTCTCCGAATGTGGAGAATGTCGAGGTAGTTCGTCATGGCAAGGCGCGCCGTGCAAAGCTATACTACCTGAGAGACCGTGTCGGTAAGGCAGCGAAGGTTAAGGAACTGGTAAAATAATCCAACACAGGCTGGTGCGTGATAACGTGCCAGCTTTTTTCAGATTAAGGAAGATAATAATTACGACAGGGGATAACAGGTTTGAGAAGACGCGGAGGGTTGAATTTCAACCGTAGGAGAAAAAAATTTAATTTCGGGCTGTTCCGGGAGGTCATCTCATGGATTGTCGAGGCGGCGGTTCTGATTGCGATCGCGTTCACGCTGGTGAATTTTTTCGGTTTCCGGGTCAGTGTAGTGGGGTCTGCGATGATGCCGACGCTGGCCAATGAGGAACAGGTACTGGTCAACCGTTTTCTCTATCTCGTCCGGGGGCCAAAGCAGGGGGACGTTGTGGTTTTTTTGCCAAACGGCAACGAGAAGTCGCATTACTACATCCGGCGCGTGATCGGTACGCCGGGAGATACGGTGCTGATAAAGGACGGGGCGGTGTATGTCAACGGAGAGCTCTGCGAGGAGTCTGTCGAGGTGGCGTCGATTGTGGATGCGGGACTTGCGGAGAGCGAAATCAAGCTGGGGACGGACGAGTATTTTGTTCTGGGAGATAACCGGAACAACAGTGAGGACAGCCGCATGGCAAATATCGGAAATGTCAGCAAAAAGCACATGATCGGAAAGGCCTGGTTTTACTATACCTCTATCCGGCACATGGGGCTTATAAATTAGAAAAGGCGGAAAGAGAGCATGAATGTTCAATGGTATCCCGGCCATATGACCCGGGCAAAACGGCAGATGCAGGAGGATATCAGGCTCGTCGATCTCGTGATCGAGCTGGTGGATGCGCGGGTTCCGGCGGGCAGCAGGAACCCGGACATTGATGCACTGGGGAAAAACAAATACCGGCTGATCCTCCTGAACAAGGCGGATCTTGCGGACTGTAAAGTGACGGAGCGCTGGAGTGCTGTTTTCCGGGAGAGGGGCTTTTTTGTTCTGAGTCTGGACGCGAGAAACAACAGCGGCATGAAGGCGGTTTCGGACGTTATCATGGAGGCGTGCAGGGAGAAGATCGAGCGCGACCGGAGGCGTGGAATCAAAAACCGGCCTGTCCGCGCGATGGTGGTCGGCATCCCCAATGTCGGCAAATCGACCTTTATCAATTCCTACGCGGGCAGGGCGTGCGCCAAAACCGGAAACAAGCCGGGGGTAACGCGGGGAAATCAGTGGATTCGCATGGACAAAAATGTGGAGCTTCTGGACACGCCGGGTATTTTGTGGCCAAAGCTTGAGGATCAGGAGGCGGCGCTCCGTCTCGCATTAATCGGTGCGATCCGGGATGAAATATTGAACACCGATGAGCTGGCGGTTCAGCTGATCCGCTTTCTGACGGAGGAGTATCCGGGGCTTTTGGGGGAGCGCTTTGAGGTGCAGGAGGCGCAGGAGAGCGCGGAGGTTCTCATGCAGATTGCCCGAAAACGCGGATGCCTGACAAAGGGAGGAGAGCCGGATTACAGCCGCGCGGCAGCTCTTTTGATTGATGAATTCCGCAGCGGAAGGCTGGGACGGATTACGCTGGAAAAACCGGAGCAGGGAGTTTCCGGAACGTGAGAAAAGGGATGAAAGATGGCTGGAGAGACAATCGGATGTATCCGGGAAAGGCTGGAGCAGGCCGCGGAGCCGGAGCTGCCCCTGTTGATCGCTCAATGGGCTGAGGATGAGCGGAGCGGCGTCCGGAAGCTGGCACAGGCCGCGCAGAAGCGCTTGGACAATTTGAAAAAAGAGAGGATGCGGACGGAAGGACTCAAGAAATACGAGAGAGAGTACGATAACTATTTATATATCTGCGGTGTTGACGAGGCGGGAAGAGGGCCGCTTGCAGGACCGGTGGTTGCGGGCGCTGTCATCCTCCCGAAGGATTGCGACATTCTCTACATCAATGACTCGAAAAAGCTGACTGCGGCAAAACGCGCTCAGCTCTATGACGTGATTATGGAACATGCCGTGGCGGCGTCGACCGGTACGGTGGGGCCGGAGCGGATCGACGAGATCAATATTCTGCAGGCGACCTACGAGGCGATGCGGCAGGCGATTGCGGGCCTTGATCCTGCGCCCACGCTGCTCCTGAATGATGCGGTGACGATCCCGCAGATAGAGATCCCGCAGGTGCCGATCATAAAGGGCGACGCGAAGAGCATTTCCATAGGAGCGGCCTCCATTATCGCGAAGGTGACGAGGGACCGGCTGATGGAGGAGTATCACGAACTCTATCCGGAGTACGGATTTGCCGCCCATAAGGGCTACGGGTCGGCGGAGCACATTGCGGCGTTAAAAAAATACGGGCCGGCGCCCATCCACCGGAGGAGCTTTATTAAAAACTTTTTATAAACCTCGGAAAGTGAGGTGTGTGTATGCAGATTTCGGATTTGGTGGGACAATATCACTATGCGGTTTCCGCAGGCGCGGAGAAGGTGACCGGGACGAAGGGGGTGGAGAATCTTGTCTCCTCCCTCAAATCGCTGACGAAGGGCAATATTTTTGAGGGGACGGTCAGTTCCGTAAAAAACGGGAGGGTGACTCTTGCCCTGTCCAACGGGACGCAGCTCACTGCGCGGCTGGACGGAAAGGTGACATTGTCCGAGGGGCAGTCTATGTTCTTTCAGGTAAAGGCGAACGATGGCTCCATGATCTCAATACGCCCGTTTTCCGTGGACGGGAACGGAGTGAATTATACTCTGCTGCAGGCGCTGTCTGCAGCCGGGCTTCCGGCGGAATCCGGCTATCTGTCCATGGTAGACAAGATGATGGAGGAGCAGATGCCGATTGACCGCGCAAGTCTTCAGCAGATGGCGCGCCTTGTCAATGCGAACGGGGGGATTGATGTGCGGACACTCGTGCAGATGAGCAAGCTCGGCATCGAGATCACGCCGGAAAATGCGGCGCAGTTTGAAAACTATCTCGGAGACAGGCAGGCGATCACTGCGGCGATTGACAGCCTGATCGACGGGCTGCCGACGGCAATGCAGGGAAGCGGGCTGTCCGGGGAGGCGCTCAGACAGATGAATTCGCAGGTCCTCTCCGTGATTACCGAGGCGGCGCTGCCGGAAACGTCACAGGCGGGAAAAAATCTGCTTTTGCTTGCGGCGGCATCGGAGGGGGTGCAGGGTGCGGGGAACGGGCAGAGTGGGACGGAGACTGTAGGTGCAACGGACACACAGGGCGTGGAAAATGGGCAGAATGTGCAGGCTCCGCCGGAGGGAAATTCAGAGGCGTCCGGCTCCCAGACTGCTACAGAGGCGTCAGGAAGTGGGAGTGAGGTGAACGGACAGAGTATGCCGGCAGTAAATTCCCAGGGAGCGGCGAAGGAACAGAATGTGCAGGAGACCGCAACCCCCCAGAGTGCGGTGGACGGGCAGGAATTGCAGGCTGTGCCGGAGGGAAAGCCTGCTGGGGCAGCGGAACCGCAGGCTGCGGCTGCAGTTGCGGGAGCACAGGACACGTCTGCGGAAAGGCCGGGCGTACAGGTCGCAGCGAACGCGGTGGATGCGCAGAATGTGCAGGATGCGGCGGAAAACAACAGGCAGAGTGCACCGGCGGAAATCAACGGGAAGAGCGCACCGGCGGAGGTCGACGGGAAGAGCGCACCGGCGGAGGTCAACAGGAAGAGCGCACCGGCGGAGGTCAACAGGCAGAGCGCACCGGCGGAGGTCGACAGGCAGAGCGCTCCGGCGGAGGTCAACGGGCAGAGTGCTCCGGCGGCGCAGCCGCACACACTGGCGTCTGTGCTGGACACTGCACAGAGGGAGCGTCTGAACGGGATGCTCAGGGAGCTTGTCGGGCAGAAGGAGCTGCACTACGACGGGACGAAGGACGTGAATGCGCTCCTAAATGATCTGAGGGAGCTTCTGGAAAGCAGATTTCCGGTTCGCAGGGAGCCTCTTAGCCGCCTTCTCTCCTCGAGGGAGTTTAAGGCGCTGGTGAAGGACGGTCTGGAGCGGCAGTGGACCATCCGCCCGGAGGAGCTGACCGGAAGTGACAAGATCAACCGGCTCTATGAGAAGCTGGACCGGCAGATGGACCGGATCAGCCAGGTGCTCCGCGCGACCGGACAGGAGAGCGCAAACTTTGCGCAGACGGCGGCGGACATCCGAAGTAACGTGGAGTTTATGAACCAGATCAACCAGGCCTATGCCTATGTGCAGATTCCGCTCAAAATGTCCGGGCAGACAGCGAGCGGGGAACTGTATGTCTATACGAACAAGAAGGCGCTAATGGAGGGCGACAAGGAGCTGACAGCCTTTCTGCATCTCGACATGGACAATCTCGGGCCGACGGATATCTCAGTAAAGCTTCTGCGCCGTGAGGTGAGCACGAGCTTTTATCTTGAGAACGATGCGGCCTACAACCTGCTTGAGAAACATCTTCCGATCCTCGAGGAGCGCCTCAAGGCGAAGGGCTACAACTGTAAGGTCTCTGTGATCAACGAGACGCGGCATGTGAATTTTGTGGAGGACTTCCTGAAAAAGGATCAGCCCTCCGCGGGCAGGCTGCACCGCTACTCGTTCGACATGAGAGCGTAGGGAGGGGCACAGATGGCGGAAAATCAGTTTCAGCCTTTTCGGTTTGGACAGGAGAAAAAAAAGGACGACAAGGAAAAAACGGCGGTCGCGATCGCCTATGAGCCGGGGGATCAGGCCCCCAAAATTCTGGCCTCCGGAAAGGGAAAGCTGGCGGAGCGGATCATTGAGACCGCGAAGGAGAACAAGGTTCCCACATATAAGGACAACAAGCTGGCTGCCACGCTCTCCAAGCTGCAGATCGGGGATATGATTCCGCCGGAGCTCTATGAGGTTGTGGCGGAGATTCTGGTGTTTGTGGACGACATGGACCGTCTGAAAAGCAAGGTCAGGCATCGATGAACCGGCGGACAGTCGGAACCCGGTATGAGGAAAAGGCCGCTGCCTACCTTGAGAGACGGGGGTACCGGATTCTGGAGCACAGCTACCGCAGCCGGGCAGGAGAGATCGACCTGATCGCCAGGGACGGGGAGTATCTGGTGTTTGTGGAGGTCAAGTACCGCGCGGACAACTCCTGCGGCTCGCCCCTCGAGGCGGTGGATTACCGCAAGCAGCGCAAAATCATTCAGGTTGCGCGCTTTTATCTGCTCACGCACGGCTTTGGGACGGAGACCAGCTGCAGGTTTGATGTCGTGGCGGTCTGCGGAAAGGAGCTTGTGCTGGTGCAGAATGCATTCGGCGCGTAAAAGTTCCGCCTGCAACTGCGCACTTGCTGCGCAGTTAGCAGCCAGTAAAGTGCAACAGCCAGGAATCCGCCCCTTTGCCGCAGGCAAACTCTGGATGGGGCGGATTCCGTAACAGTGAAGCTGCAGGCTGAACTGTTCCTTCGGCGTGTAGCGGTCGGGGAACATACTCTTTACAAGAGCGGATGCTTGGGGTATGATGGTAATATCTAACATTTCGTAAAATCAGGAGCATAGAATATGAGCAGACCGATCGTTGCCATTGTGGGGCGTCCGAATGTAGGAAAATCCACGCTTTTTAACAGGCTTGCCGGTGAGCGGATTTCCATCGTGAAGGATACGCCGGGAGTTACCAGAGACCGTATTTACGCGGATGTGAGCTGGCTGGACTACAATTTTACACTGATTGATACCGGGGGCATCGAGCCGGACAGCAGCGACATGATCCTCACCCGGATGCGGGAGCAGGCGCAGATCGCGATTGACACGGCGGATGTGATCATTTTTCTGACGGATGTGCGGCAGGGGCTGGTGGACGCGGACTCGAAGGTGGCGGACATGCTGCGCCGTTCTGCAAAGCCGGTGGTGCTTGTGGTCAACAAGGTGGACGATTTCGACAAGCTGATGGCGGATGTGTATGAGTTTTACAATCTGGGAATCGGCGAGCCGCAGCCTGTGTCGGCATCCTCGGCTCTGGGGCTTGGGGATATGCTGGATCAGGTAGTGAGCTTTTTTCCGGACTCGGCAAAGAGTGAGACGGAGGATGAGCGGCCGAAGATCGCTGTCATCGGAAAGCCCAATGTGGGCAAGTCTTCGCTTGTCAACAGGCTGGCCTGTGAGGAGCGGGTGATCGTGTCGGACATTGCGGGAACCACAAGAGATGCCGTGGACACGGAAGTGAAATACAACGGGAGAGAGTATATTTTTATTGACACGGCGGGGCTCCGCCGCAAGAGCAAGGTCAAGGAGGAGATTGAGCGCTACAGTGTCATCCGCGCGGTTTCCGCCGTGGAGCGGGCGGATGTCGCGATCCTTGTGATTGACGCCGTCGAGGGCGTGACCGAGCAGGATGCCAAGATCGCGGGAATTGCCCACGAGCGGGGCAAGGGGCTGATCATCGCAGTGAACAAGTGGGATGCCGTCGAGAAGGATAACTCTACCGTGAAGGAGTACACGGAGAAAATCCGCCAGATTTTAAGCTTTGTGCCCTATGCGGAGCTTTTGTTCATCTCCGTGAAATCCGGACAGCGGGTGAATAAGCTCTACGACCTGATCGACATGGTGATCGAGAACAACAGCATGCGCGTCGCCACCGGAGTGCTCAACGAGATTGTGCTGGAGGCGACCGCGATGCATCAGGCGCCTACGGATAAGGGCAGGCGCCTGAAAATTTACTATGTGACGCAGGTCGCCGTCAAGCCGCCGACCTTTGTGCTGTTTGTCAATGATAAAAGCCTGATGCACTTTTCCTATGTTCGTTATCTGGAAAACCGGATACGGGATACGTTTGGATTCCGGGGGACTGCCCTCAAATTTATCGCCCGTGAGAGAAAGGAGGACAAACCATGATAATTGCAAGAATCCTTACTCTGGCGCTGGGCTATCTGCTTGGGCTCATTCAGACCGGATATCTCTACGGAAGAAGCAGGGGTATTGACATCCGCAGGGAGGGCAGCGGCAATGCGGGCACGACGAACTCGCTGCGGGTGCTGGGCTGGAAGGCGGGGCTTGTCACCTTTGCCGGGGATCTCGGCAAGGCAATTCTGGCAGTATTTCTGGCATGGCTGATTTTTCACGGAACATATCCGGATGCCGTGAAGGTGTTGGAGCTGTATGCCGGGTTCGGCGCGGTTTTAGGGCACAACTTTCCGTTTTACCTCGGATTTAAGGGCGGCAAGGGGATTGCCTGTACCTCAGGGACCATTCTTGCAGTGTGTCCGCAGGCGGCGCCGATCTGTCTTGTGCTCTTTATTCTGTCGGTCGCGCTCACGCGCTATGTGTCACTGGGGTCGATCCTTGTGGTGTGCACTTATCTCATTCAGGTGATTGTGTTCGGACAGCTGGGGATTCTGCCCGTGTCCGGAGGGTTTCTGATGGAGTTTTACATTGTCAGCGCCTGCTTTACACTGCTTGCGCTGTGGCAGCACCGGGCAAATATCGGGCGGCTCCTGCATGGAACTGAAAGAAAGTTCGGCGCGAAAAAGGAGGGAGAACATGGCTAATGTGGCAGTAATCGGTGCGGGCAGCTGGGGCATTGCCCTGGCAAAGCTTTTGCACACAAACGGGAATGAAGTGACGGTCTGGTCCGTCTTTGAGGATGAGGTCCGCCTGTTGGAGGAGACGCACGAGTATGCGGATAAGCTTCCCGGGGTCAGGCTTCCGGAGAGCATGATATTTACCACGGATCTGGAGGGCGCGGTTCGGGGAAAGGAGCTGCTTGTGCTGGCGGTCCCCTCGGTTGCCACGCGGGAGACAGCCGTGAAAATGGCAGGCATGGTGGCCGGGGGGCAGATCATCGTCTGTACGGGGAAGGGCATCGAGGAGGGGACTCTGATGATCCTGACTGATGTGGTGGAGCAGGAGATCCCGCAGGCGGACGTGGCAGTGATGTGCGGTCCCTCCCACGCGGAGGAGGTGGGGATCGGCCTTCCGACCACAGTAGTGGCGGGAGCCAGGAGCCGGAGCACGGCGGAGCGGATTCAGGATTTCTTCATGAACGATGTATTCCGCGTGTACACGAATCCGGATATGCTGGGGATGGAGCTGGGGAGCTCCTTAAAAAACGTGATTGCCCTTGCAGCGGGAATGGCGGACGGACTCGGTTACGGGGACAACACGAGGGCGGCCCTGATTACCCGCGGGATTGCGGAGATCACGCGGCTTGCGGTGGCTATGGGCGCGCATTTTGAAACCCTGTGCGGTCTCACGGGAATCGGGGATCTGATTGTGACCTGTGAGAGCCGTCACAGCAGAAACCGCAGGGCCGGGATACTGATCGGGAAGGGCTATACCATGAAGGAGGCCACGGATGAGGTCAAAATGGTGGTGGAGGGCATCTATTCCGCGAAGGCGGCCCTCGCCCTTGCACAAAAATATCAGGTGGAGCTGCCGATCATTGAGGCAGTGAACCGGGTGCTCTTTGAGGACAAGTCGGCTAAGGAGGCGGTTTCAGATCTGATGCTGCGCGAGAGGGGCGCGGAGAACCGCAATCTGGAGTGGTGAGGATGGAAACGATAAGGATAAAGTATTTTACGGACAAAATTGACAAACTGGCCTACATCGACGGCAAGTCGGACTGGATTGATTTAAGAGCCAGTGAGGAGGTGAGCCTTCGGGCTGGCGAATCCGCCCTGATCCCTCTGGGCGTTGCCATGGAGCTGCCCGCGGGCTACGAGGCGCATATTGTTCCGAGAAGCTCTACGTTCAAGACCTGGGGGCTGCTCCAGACAAACAGCTTAGGGGTTGTGGACTCCTCCTACTGCGGCGACAATGATATGTGGCGCATGCCGGTCTATGCCACAAGGGATGTGGTCATTCGCGTCAATGACCGCATTGCCCAGTTCCGCATCATGAAGAATCAGCCGCCTCTCGCTTTTGAGGAATCAAAGCATCTGGGCAATGCGGACCGGGGAGGGTTTGGCAGCACGGGGAAAGCATGATTTTCGTCAAATTGACAGACTGGAAAACAAAACTTTGTCGCTTTGCCAGTAGTAATCCCGGACATAAACCTGTATGATATTAATGTAGGGGTTCCGGAAGGAACCGGTTGATAGTATACTTAGGAGGTTTATGAAATGGCTAGTTTATCACTGAAGAACATCTGCAAGGTATATCCGAACGGCTTTGAGGCAGTCAAGGACTTCTGTCTGGACGTCAAGGATAAGGAATTTATTATTTTCGTCGGACCGTCCGGTTGCGGGAAATCCACCACGCTCCGCATGATCGCGGGTCTGGAGGAGATCTCCGACGGCGAGGTTGTAAACGATGTGGAACCGAAGGACAGGGATATCGCGATGGTGTTCCAGAACTATGCTCTGTATCCGCACATGACCGTGTTTGACAACATGGCATTCGGACTGAAGCTGCGCAAGGTTCCGAAGGAAGAAATCCGCAAGAAGGTGGAAGAGGCTGCCAGAATCCTTGATCTGGAGAATCTGCTGGACCGCAAGCCGAAGGCTCTCTCCGGAGGACAGAGACAGCGTGT
>CAZNQZ010000052.1:117-1250 GCA_964575245.1 uncultured Lachnobacterium sp.
AGGGAGGAGATCCGGGAGTGACGAATCCGCCGGAGGGAGGAGATCCGGGAGTGACAAATCCGCCGGAGGTAGAGCAGCCGGATGAGACGAATCCCCCAGAGGGAGGAGATCCGGGAGTGACGAATCCGCCGGAGGGAGGAGATCCGGGAGTGACGAATCCGCCGGAGGTAGAGCAGCCGGATGAGACGATTCCTACAGAGGAAGGACAGCCGGATGAGACGGAGCCCTCAGAGACAGAAGAAAATGGAGAGGCAGAAGCGAGCGAAGATGGCGAGGATAACGGAGACCCCGGGGAAGATCCGGTACAGGGGCCTAAACTTGAGGTGATTTCCCGTGAGGGCGGATACTACATGGGGAATACCTTCTATGCGATGTCTGCAGCCGTCTATGAACTGAAGGTAGATCTGTCTGCAGACTCTGCGCTGTTCTGCGATTTGAACGGGGTAATTTCGGAGCTATCGGTTCTGGATGGATATGCGTCCTTTACTCTGCCTGAGATGTACAACGGAGCGATACGGTTTTATGCTTTGGGGCAGGACGGCGGCGTTGTGGAGGAAATGACCGAGTATGTGATTGCGGAGAGGACGGCTCCAATCCTCGAATACATCAATGTGATATCTCCGGTCGATGGGTCATGCACAGTGCACGTGAGCATTGAAGATCAAGGAGAAATTATATCAGGATTAAATTATGTTGAGTGCGTGGTGGACAAAGTTCCATACACTGGTTATTCGTCGAATGTATATGGGAAGGTTTTGCTTTGCAGCGGCGAGGAGGCTGTTTCCGGATTATCGTTTGATATTCCGTTGCGAGATAACGAAATACATACGGTTGAAGTGATCGCTGCGGATAATGCGGGCAATATATTGAAGAAGACGTTTCGCGTAAATGCGCCTCAGACGGATGTTGTTTCCGTTGTGCTGCCCACGAGCTTTGGCATGGCGATTTTTCCGCGTGCCTCCAATGGAAACATATGGGGAGAGGATATTGTTATTGCAAATCAGAGCGAGTTTCCGGTAGAGGTAACTCTCAAATCTACGCAGGTCAAAATTAACCGCGAGGAATCGGATCATGACGTCAAGGATGCAGAATTAAATCTGGATTTAAAATTATACGGAGGCACAAGCTCTGTG
>CAZNQZ010000052.1:1260-9733 GCA_964575245.1 uncultured Lachnobacterium sp.
GCTGGAATTGCAGGAAGGTTATCACATGCCTGGAGATTGTTTCGTATTAGAGCCCAGAAATCCTGACACGGACGCTTTGTCTGTTCAGAATGGCTCGAACGGGAAGGCGGTGAGCTACGGTGACTATGCAATTGCCAATATTCGCGGGACGATTGCAGAGGGCTCTGAGGAAATGTGGGGGGATGGAGACATTACGGTTGCACTTACCTTTACATTCCGAAGGGCGGAGGAGCCGTCAGAGTCAGAGGGACTTGCAGAGTCCGATGAGTCCGGTAATCCGGCAGAGCCGTCAGAGTCCGTAGGGACAAAGGACCCGGCAGAACCCGAAGCGCCGGATAAACCTGTAAAGCCAGAGGAGCCGGAGGTGCCCGCAAAACCGGAGGAGCCTGACGTGCCTTTAAAACCGGAGGAGCCTGACGTTCCGACAGAGCCGGAGGAACCTGTAAAATCTGAGGGATCTGCGGAGCCGGGGGAACCGAAAGCGTCCGCGGGTGAGGATAGTGGATCGGGAACCGATGGCACAGAGGGAGACCGGGGTGGGCCGGCGGTCGGGGAGTGATCGGACGGAAGTTGCAAGGGGCTGGCAATGAATGGCCTGCACAGAGAGGAATCATCAGAATCAACGCGGCAATTGAACGGTAGTGTTCAGTTGAATCAATAAGCCTGCCTTGTCACTTGCCCGGTGAAGGCAGGCTTTTCATCGACTGGGCAGCAAAATATAGTCAGCATTGCAATACAGGAGGATTATTATGCCAAGAACAATTACAATCAAGGGAATCGGCCGGGCGTCCGTAAAGCCGGATATGGTCGTTGTTTCCATGACCGTGGAGGCAAAGAATAAGGACTACGACCGGGCGATGGAGCTGGCAGCCGGGCAGATCGGGCGGCTTCGGGAGTGCGTCGAAGCTGTCGGTTTTGCGAAAGAGGATTTAAAGACGGTTAATTTTAATGTCCGAACGGACTATAAGAATGTAAGGGATGAGTTTGGCGGTTACGCGCCCAAATTTGACGGCTATGTTGTTGCCCATAATCTTAAATTAGAATTTAATTTTGATAAAGAAAGGCTTTCACACACGATTTCCGCCGTTACACATTGCTCCATAAAGCCGGGGCTCGCAATCGCGTTTACGGTGGGGGATCAGACGGCGGTTCAGGAGGAAATGTTAAGGGACGCTACGGAAAATGCGAGAAAGAATGCGGAAATTTTGTGCATGGCTTCGGAGGTAAGTCTTGGGAGACTTTTGAGTATTGATTACAATTGGGGAGAGTTATCCCTACGGTCAAATACCCGTTTGGGCTTTTCGGAGGAGGGAGAGGCCTCTCCGATGATGGCGAGAAGCATCGACATCGAGCCGGAAGATATTCGGGTGAGTGATACCGTTACCTTTGTCTGGGAAATCAGCGATTAAAAATGATAAATAAGCCTGCCTTGTTGCCTGACCGGCACAGGCAGGCTTATTTTTTTCCCTTTTCTTTAGGCTGTCTTTAGTGTGGGCTGGTATGATTCTTTTCAGATATACATAAGGCGACTGGGAGAAAGGAGTTTATCCATGGCTTACAAGGATGTTTTTGAGCGGCATGAGATCAAATACCGTATTACGGCGGCTCAAAAGAGAGAGCTGCTCGGGGAGCTTGCAGAGCATATGAAGCTTGACCGGTACGGGCGCACCACCATACGCAATCTCTACTATGATACGGATGCTTTTCGCATTGTCCGTCATTCCATCGAGAGACCGGTATACAAGGAAAAGCTGCGCGTGCGCAGCTATCGGCAGGTGGCTGCGGGGGATGAGGTGTTTGTGGAGCTGAAAAAGAAATATAAATCCGTCGTGTATAAGCGGCGGATTGCGCTGCCGGAGACGGAGGCGATGCAGTGGCTGGCGGGAGGCGGGGAGCCGCGCACGCGCTCCCAGATCGAGCGGGAGATTGAGTATTTCCGACAGTATTATCAAAAGCTGCATCCGGCGGTCTTTTTGTCTTACGAGCGGGAGGCATACTACTCCATAGACGGGACGGACTTTCGACTGACCTTTGATGAAAATATTTTGGCGAGAACGGAGCGGCTGTCATTGAGTGAGGCCGTGGGCGGCACACGGATTTTACCGCCCGGCAGCGTGCTGATGGAGCTGAAAACTGCGGGAGGGATTCCGATCTGGATGACCGAACTGTTGACCAGACATCAAATGTTCAGGAATTCGTTTTCCAAGTATGGGGCGGCTTACCGGCAAATTATTTGGGAAGAGAGAGGAGAGGTTCGAAATGTTGGATAATTGGTTCAGAGGTCTGTTTGATACAGATATGACTGCGGTAATTACGGTGGGGAATTTTCTGTTGTGCGTGTGCGCGTCCTTAGTGATCGGGATTTTGATTTCCGGCTCCTATATGTACCGCACAAAGTACACAAAAAGCTTTGTAGTCACGCTGGCGCTGCTTCCGGCTGTAGTCTGCGTCGTGATTATGATGGTCAACGGCAATGTGGGAACCGGAGTGGCTGTGGCAGGGGCATTCAGCCTGGTGCGGTTCCGTTCGGCGCCCGGAACGGCGAAGGAGATCGGCGTGCTGTTTCTTGCGATGGGAGCCGGTCTGATCGCGGGGATGGGGTACATTCTCTACGCGTTTTTGTTTGCAATCCTTATGTGCGGCGTCAATTTGCTTTACACGCGTCTGGAGTTTGGGGCGAAAAAGCGTGTGCAGCTCTATCGCACGCTGCGCATTACCATCCCGGAGGATCTGGACTATACAGAGGTGTTTGAGGATATCCTGAGGGAATATACGGATTCCTGCGAACTGACCACTGTGCGGACGACAAATATGGGAAGCCTGTTCCGGCTGACTTATGACCTGAGAATGAAAAACGCCGGAAGGGAAAAGGAGATGATTGACAAACTGCGATGCAGAAACGGGAATCTGGAAATATCAGTGTCCAGACAGGAGACCGTCTGTGCAGAATTATAAGAAAGGGGGCATTTTATGAAACGGGGAAAAATCACGGCCTTAATGATGGCGCTTATCCTATGCGCCGGATGCGCGGCGCAGGGGGAATCTGTGGGAACGCAGACGGAGTCTGACCGAAACGCGGAAACGCAGCAGGAGTCTGGCCGGAACACGGAAACGCAGCAGGAGTCCGGTCTGAGCGAGGCAGCGACGTCGGTGTCCGGCCGGAGTACGGAAATTTTGCTGCAGGGCGATTCGGCGTCCTGCGCGTCGAACGCGGTCTCCATATCGGGCAGCGTCATCACGATAAAGGATGAGGGCACCTATATTGTGTCAGGCAAGCTGGACGACGGCATGATTATCGTTGATGCGGACAAGGAGGATGACGATGTAACCATTCTCTTAAACGGTGCGGATATCAGCAGCAGCAACTGCGCCGCCATCTATGTTCGGACGGCGAAAAATGTGGATGTGGTGACGGCGGCGGGGACGGAAAATTATCTGGCAAACGGCGGTTCCTATGAGGCAATTGACGATAATAATATTGATTCCGTCATTTTTTCCAAGGATGATCTGTTTTTAAAGGGGGAGGGAACCCTCACTATCACGGCGAATGAGGGGCACGGGGTTGTCTCGAAGGATGATTTGAAGCTAAAGAGCGGGACTTACGTGATCACGGCGGCCAGCCATGGCCTGACCGGAAACGACAGTATTCAGATTGAGGGCGGAACCTACACGGTTCATTCCGGGGTGGATGCCTTTCACTCCAATGCATATATGACGGTCGAGAGCGGAACCTTCACGGTCGAGGCGGGAGACGATGCGTTTCATGCGGATGAAACGCTGGCGGTCAGGGGCGGAGAGATCAATGTGACAAAAAGCTATGAAGGGCTGGAGGGCCTTGCAGTCGAAATTTCCGGCGGAACCATCCGGATCAAGGCGGACGATGACGGTATCAACGCCGCCGGAGGCGCAGACGGAAGCGGGTTTGGCGGCTTTGGAGGCGGAGACCGCTTCGGCCCCGGAGGCGGATTCGGAGGAGGAGACCGGACGCCGCCCGGAGAGGGCGGGTTCAACCGCGAAAGTCCCAGAGGGGGTGGAGACGCGGAGACTATGAACGCCGATATCAGTGCGTCGGGCGATGACGAGAGCTATATCCGGATTTCCGGCGGGGTTATTGAGGTCGATGCCGGAGGTGACGGGCTGGATTCCAACGGGTCGATTGAGGTTAGCGGCGGAGAGATCTATGTGTCTGGCCCAACCGATAACGGGAACGGCGCCCTCGATTATGAGACCAGCGGTGTGATAAACGGGGGAACGGTCATCGCGGCGGGCTCCAGCGGGATGGCGCTGAATTTTGGAAATGATTCGACGCAGGGCTCGATGCTGCTGAATGTCGGAAATCAGGCCGCAGGCACCATTCAGATCACGGATCAGAGCGGAACGGTACTGGCGTCCTTTGATGCGGCAAAGAGCTATGCCTCTGTCGTGATCAGCTGCGGGGAGCTGCGCGTGGGGGAGACCTACACGGTCACTGCCGGAACCTATTCCGAGAGCGTTACGCTGGACAGCTTAATCTACAGTGATGGTGTGGGAGGCGCCGGGGGAGGCGGTGGGTTTCCGTTTGGCGGCGGACGCAGGCCGTTCTGACCTGTACAGATAGTGCAGCTTAACAATTTATGGTATCATAATATAATGAAATAAGGCCAGATGGAGGGAGAAATTTATGCGCTTGCTGATTGCTGAGGACGACGCGAAGCTGTTGAAATCGCTCAAGCACATCTTTGAGAGCAACAAGTACGTGGTGGATGCGGTCTCCAATGGGACGGATGCCCTTGATTATGCCGGGACGGAGGAATATGACGGGCTGGTGTTTGACATCATGATGCCGGGGCTGGACGGGATACAGGTTTTGAAGAAGCTGCGGGCAAAGGGGATCTCTGCGCCCGCGCTCTTCCTCACGGCGAGGACGGAGATCAGCCAGCGTGTGGAGGGGCTGGATGCGGGAGCCGACGATTACCTGCCGAAACCCTTTGACACGCAGGAGCTGCTCGCGCGCGTGCGGGCGATGCTGAGGCGCAGGGAAAACTATGCGCCGGACCTGCTGGTTTTTGGGGAGCTCACCCTCAACCGTTCCACCTATGAGCTGCTGTATCAGGGACGCTCACTCGCCCTGAGCGGGAAGGAGTTTCGGATTATGGAGATGCTGATGGAACGCCCGAAAATTCTGGTGACGGTGGAGCAGATTATGTCTCACATCTGGAGCTGCAACAGCGACGCGGAGGTCAGCGTGGTGTGGGTGCATATATCCAATATACGAAAGAAGCTGACTGCGCTGGCGGTGCCGTATGACATCCGTTTTGTCCGCGGGGCGGGATATCTGTTGGAGGCAAGGTCATGATATGGAAATTGAGGAAAAAATTTATCCGGATTTGTTCGGTTTCTTTCCTGAGCGTGTTTTTGGCGCTTCTGGGAGTCATTTTTGTGATCAGCACCGTGCAGACGAATGCGAGGGTGGACAGTCTCACTGATATCCTTTCGGAAAATGACGGAAGATTTCCGGTGGGAGGGAACCGTCCGCCCGACAGAAAGCCGGATCGAAGGCCGGGAATCAATCAGGAGACGCCTTTTTCCACGCGCTTTTTTCTGGTGCGGCTGGATCGGGACGGGGGAGTGGTTGGCACGGATTTGACTGCGATTGCCAGCACAACGAAGACGGAGGCGGAGGAGTATGCGAAAAGGGCGTGGAATTCCGGAAGGACACGGGGCTGGATGGAACGATACCGCTATAAGGTGACCGCCCGCGGGGACGGTGTGCTTGTAGTCTTTGTCGATGGGAGCAGCTCCCGCAATGCGATGGGTACACTGCTCTATGCCTCCCTTCTGGTGTTTGTCACGGGAGGTCTGGTCGTGCTGCTTTTAATCGTTCTGATCTCGCGCAGGGCGGTTCGACCGATGGCGGAGAGCTATGAGCGCCAGAAACAGTTTGTCACTGATGCAAACCACGAGCTGAAAACGCCGCTTACCCTGATACTCACCAATTTGGATATTGCCGAGTCGGAGCTCGGAAAAAATGAGTGGCTGGAGGATATCCGCAGCGAGAGCCGTCATATGCGCACACTGGTAGAGCAGCTGGTCACACTGGCCAGAATGGATGAGGACGGCTCAAAAATAGAAAAACAGCCGTTTTCACTCAGCGGGGCGGTGGCGGAGAGCGTTGCCTTTTTTGAAAGCCTGGCCGCTCACAGGGGGCTGTGCTTAACTTCTGACATTGTGTCCGATGTTGAGTATGCCGGCGATGAGGCGGCCATCTGCCGCCTTCTGGCCACGCTGTTAGACAATGCCGTCAAGTACTGCGATGCGGGCGGGACGGTTTTTGTGGCGCTAAAGGCGGGCCGCCGCCCGACGGTCATTGTGGAAAACACCTGCGCAGCGGTCGGAGAGCTGCCGCTGCACCGCCTGTTTGACCGTTTTTATCGCGCGGACAAGGCGAGAACGAACGGAGACGGGTTTGGGATCGGGCTCTCCATTGCGAAGTCGATTGCCGAGCGCCACAGGGGCGATATCACGGTGTCCAATATCGGCGGCAGCAGCATCCGTTTCACGGTGAGGCTGTGAGCGCTATTCGCTGCGCAGTGCGATCACCGGGTCCTTTGCGGCGGCCTTATGCGCCGGGAGCAGCCCGCCGATGATGGTGATGCCGATGCTGAGCAGCACGAGGATCAGCGCGTAGTGCAGGGGGAGCGAGACCTTCAGGGAGGACGCGCCCAATAGGAGCCGCAGCAGGGCATTGATCGGCAGAGTGAGCAGGGCGGAGACGCCAATGCCCAGGAGTCCTGCGCAGGTGCCGATGATACAGGTCTCTGCGTTGAATACCTGAGAGATATTCTGTCTGGAGGCGCCGATCGCCCGGAGGATACCGATTTCCTTCGTCCGCTCCAGCACGGAGATGTGCGTGATGATACCGATCATAATGCAGGATACGAGCAGTGACACTGCGACAAAGGCGATCAGCACGTAGGAGATCACATCCACGATGGAGGTCAGGGAGCTGGTCATCAGCTCCACGAAATCCGTGTAGGAGATGCGGTTTTCTTTCTCTGCGGTCTCATTGTAGCGCTCAATGCAGCGGGATACCTCCTCTTTATCTTCAAAGCTGTCGGTGTATATGCTGATCGAGGAAGGTGCATCGTAGCTTACTTTTCCGAATTCTTTCAGGTTTTCCTCATAGGAAAATTTCCCGATGTAGTTCTCGTAAATGAACAGAAGAATTTGATCGTTCGGTGTCTCGCTCAGCCATTTGTCAAGCATTTCAGACTGTGCAGACTCCGGCATTATCATAATGGCGGCCAGCTGTCCGGCATTTGCCCCCTGTGCCCCGTCTGCCTCCGGCGACATCTGCGTGGGCAGATAGGTGATGAGCTGGAGGAAGGATGCCTTGTCGGCGGACCCGAGCCCGGACAGGTATGCCTTTGCGTCCGCGATCTTTGCCGCGTCATCCTTTGTCTCGAATTTCATGCCGTTTCGGACATTGATGTCCGGGGTTTTTTCCTGAGCGGTGATGACGGGGCTTTCGTTGTTGTGTGCGATAATGTAATCGGTCAGCAGTGACGTGTAGCCGATCGGGGTGCTGATCGAAACATTGGCGGCGTCCGCCTTTTTGCGCACGATTCCGCTGATTTTTAACTCGGTGCTGCCGGAGAGGAGGGGTTCGGTGGAAATGGCGTCCTTCTCAATATAGCGGAATGTGCCGTCCCCGTTGTCCAGATAGCGGTCCGAGGCGGTGAGGAGATAAAAGCGGTGCGCGCAGATGTCGGCATAGCTCCATTTCCGGTCGGCAGCGTCGGTTCCGTCGGCAATCCGGCCGCTGGCCTCGATATACTCATCCGCCGTGATCAGTCCGAGCTGGTAGAGGGTACCGGCTGACAGCGAGTCACCGCTGCTGAGAACGAGGATAACCTCGTCATAGCTGCCGGGCCATGCGCCGTACAGCAGTTCATAGTTGTCCAGGATGATCCGGCTGACGGCAGATCCGTCGGAACCCTTCATAAGCTCGGAGAAGGGGCTGACCGATGAAGGGGTCTCATATACAGTCACCCCGCCGGAGGAATAGCTGCCGCTGTCGGAAGGCGCGGTCAGCGACTCCGGGCTTGCCTTGGTGTTGACCAGGCTGTGGTTCGCGTCGTAGGAGTATGCCTCAAACTCTGCGTTGTATGTGTAGACAATGCCGTTTTCGCCGAGGAAGGCATGGATTTCACTGTCCGGATCGTCGAGATATGCCTTGAAAGCGGACAGGTTGTTTCGGACTATGCTGGCAGTCATGCTATTGTTTACCCGGACATCGCTGTAATCCACGTACACGCTGCCGCTTTCATGGGCATAACCGGTCTGCCCGCTCAGCGACAGGGTCTGCATGGAGCCCATCATGGCGGACAGATCGAAGGTTTCCGCTTCTATGACGAGCGGATAGGAGGTCATGGTGTCCTTTTGAATGTTTTCGATATAGCGGTTGACGCCGGAGGACAGTGACAGGATCAGC
>CAZNQZ010000053.1:0-9705 GCA_964575245.1 uncultured Lachnobacterium sp.
AATATCCTTTCTCCCCGCAGGCGTTTTCAAGCTACAGTTCAGCCCCGCGCCATTCGCCCATCTGCTGTAAAGTTTTCAATAAATTACCGCAGAACCTGTCTTTTTAAATCATAAAATGTTATAATGAATACCGTAACAGACGCAACCCCTATCATCGCATAAAGAGAGGAAATTATTTTGAAAGAACTGCAGGATCGAATATTAACGGACGGAATTGCCGTCAACTCAGACATCTTAAAGGTGGACAGCTTTGTCAACCATCAGGTAGACCCAGCCCTGATGCTGCGCATAGGCCAAGCCTTCGCAGGGCACTTTAAGGACCGGGGAATCACAAAAATCGCAACCATCGAGAGCTCCGGAATCGCCCCGGCGCTCATGACCGCGCAGTGCATGGAGCTTCCGCTCATCATCCTGAAAAAACAGCCGTCCAAGGTGCTGAACGGCAAGCTCTACCAGACCGAGGTGACCAGCTTTACCAAGGGGACAAGCTACGAGCTGACGCTCTCCTGCTCCTTTGTCAACGAGAGTGATCATGTGCTCATCATCGACGATTTTCTCGCCAACGGCGAGGCTGCGACCGGGGCAATCCGCCTGTTGCGCAAGGCGCACGCCACAGTGGCCGGAATTGGCATCCTCATCGAGAAATCCTTCCAGCCCGGGCGTGAAAAGCTCACGGAACAGGGCTTTGAAGTCTACGCGCTGGCGAGAATCCGCCATATGGACGCCGGAGTTATCGAGTTTCTTGACTAGGCCATTTGTGCGCCTTTTTCTTATTCCCCGGGCTCATTTTCGCCGCCGGCCTGCTGCGGTTCATCTTCCGCATCGCGGCCGGCCTGCTGCGAGCTGTCATCTGCGTCCCCGCCTTCCGTCGGGGGCGCAGTTTGATAGTACACATAATTTCCGCGGAAAATATCGGACGTCAGCTCCGTGGTTTCGTTCACAAGAATCACCGAGAGAATATTGTTGCCCTCCGGAACTGTAAGCGGCCCGGTGTACTCCTCACTCTCCGCGGTGGGGTCCGTGCTGTCCCAGGTAAAGTATGCCTTGCAGCCCTCCGGAACCACGACAGTCACCGTAGTCGGCTCGCTGAAATTGCCTCCCCCCGGGGTGACGACCGGCATGGCAGGCGCCGGAATGTCGATCGTAAATTCCTTTGTTGCAATCTCGCTGAACAGCCCCTTGTCGTTCTTGCACACGGCACAGATCTTATAGGTCTCAAGATTTTTGTCCAGCTCGATGGGCCCGGTGTACTCCTTGCCGTGCAGCGTCGGATCAGAGCCGTCAGTCGTGTAATAAATTGTATATTTTCCGCCCGTAGCGAGTTCCACAGACATAAACTGTGTGTAGGTGCCCCCTTCGCGGCTGAACACCGGGGGAGTCACAACATAGGCGGAAAACAGATCCGCAAGGCTTGTGTCCACCTGCCCATACAGCGCGAGAACCGCCTCGTAATTCTTCTGCTCTTCATAGTAGGAAACCAGCATCGCACAGGCCTCCCGGTTCGCCGCATCCTTCTGCAGGATCTCCCTGCACAGGAGCACCATGGAGTTATAATCTCCGGTTTCCCTGTGGATTTTTGCCAGCATCAGCCGGATCTTGACACTGTCCTCATCCAGCCATAGGGCCTTCTCGTAGTATGCAACGGCCTTTTCCATGTCACCCTTCGCGTAGGCCTCCTCCGCCATCTCGATCTGATAATCGAAGGAGCCCTGGCGCATATTCCTCACCCAAAGAAACGCCACAACTACAATTGCGACCACCGCGATGACTGCAACGCCGATGGCGAGGAAGAGATAGGTCTGCCTGTTTGGACCGCCGGACGGCTTCTGCCCCGAAGGGGAGGCATTGCGTTGTCTGGACGTGCCGGACGACCGGTTCGCCTCCTTCATCACCTGTTTTAAGTAATCATCCTCATAATCGCTGTACTCGGTCACAACCTGTACCGGCTTGCCGCACTTTGAACAGAAAAGCGCGCCCTCCTTCAGCTCATCACCACAATATACACACTTCATAGTACATCCACCCTCTTCATTGCTTCAACACAGTTATGCATGAGCATCGCGATGGTCATTGGCCCCACACCGCCCGGTACCGGAGTAATCCATGAGGCCACCGGCTCTACCTCTTCGTATTTCACATCGCCGCAGAGCTTGTTCTCCTCGTCCCTGTGAATGCCCACGTCGATCACCACCGCGCCCTCCTTCACATAGTCCGCACCGATGTAGCGCGGTTTCCCGATGGCGACAATCAAAATGTCCGCACTGCGGCAGACCTCCGCAAGATTCTTTGTCCGCGAATGACAGATCGTGACCGTACAGTTTTCTCTCAGCATTAAAAGGGCCATCGGTTTCCCGACAATATTGCTCCTGCCAATTACGACGCAATGTTTTCCCTCCAGCGCGATCCCGCTGCGGTGCAAAAGCTGAATAATCCCGGCAGGCGTGCAGGACACAAAGCCCGGCTGTCCGATGGTCAGCGCCCCCACGCTCTGCGGGTGAAAACCGTCCACATCCTTCTTCGGCGAGATGGCCTGAATAATCTTATTCTCGTCAATATGTGCCGGGAGCGGGAGCTGACAGAGGATTCCGTGAACTCCCCCGTCCTGATTCAGCCGGTCAATGAGCGCCAGAAGCTCCTCCTCGGTCGTCTGCTCCGCCAGCTCATAGGCCTGTGACTCGATCCCGATGTAGGCGCAGGCCTTTTTCTTGTTATTTACATAGACGGAGGACGCGGGGTCATTTCCCACCTGTATCACCGCCAGACAGCAGCTCTTGCCAGCCGCTTTCAGCGCCGCAACCTCCTCCTTCAATTCCTCTTTGATATCCGCTGATATCTTTTTACCGTCAATTCTCTCTGCCATATGCCTCTCCTTAGAATAAGCCTGTAATGACACCACTGTCATCCACATCGATATTGTATGCCGCCGGCTGCCTAGGCAGACCCGGCATCGTCATGATCGAGCCGTTGACGGCCACCACAAAGCCGGCTCCCGCGGACACATACACCTCGCGCACATGCACGGTAAATCCGCTCGGCCTGCCGAGCCTTCCCGGATCGTCCGACAAAGAATACTGCGTCTTCGCCATACAGACGGGCAGATCCCCCATCCCAAGCCCGGTGATGCGCGCCAGCTCCCGCTCCGCCGCCGCCGAGTAGGTCACGCCGTCCGCACCGTAAATTTCCCGGGCAACCGTCTCAATCTTCTCCTTTAAGGGCATCTCATCCGGATAGATCGGCGCAAAGTTACTCTCCCGGTGCTCCAGCGTCCACAAAACCTTCTCCGCCAGCGCGATTCCTCCCTCGCCTCCCTTCTCCCACACCTCAGACAGGGCGAACTCACAGCCTCTCTCCCTGCAGAACTGTTCCACATAGTCCGTCTCCGCCTTCGTGTCCGTCACAAAGGAATTTAAGGTGACAACAATCGGAACCCCGTATTTTTTCAGATTCTCGATGTGTTTTTCCAGATTTACAATCCCCTTTTGAAGCGCCGCAAGATTTTCTGCGGAGAGCTCACTCTTCGCCACGCCCCCGTTGTACTTGAGGGCGCGCACCGTCGCGACCAGCACCACCGCGTCCGGCGCAAGCTTTGCCTTGCGGCACTTGATATCGAAAAATTTCTCCGCGCCCAGATCCGCGCCGAAACCGGCCTCCGTGACCACATAGTCCGCCAGCTTGAGCGCTGTCTTTGTCGCGCGGACGCTGTTGCAGCCGTGCGCAATGTTCGCAAAGGGACCGCCGTGCACAATCGCGGGCGTGTGTTCCAGCGTCTGGATCAGGTTGGGCTTGAGCGCATCCTTCAGGAGCGCCGCCATCGAGCCGGTCGCCTGCAGGTCTTCCGCCGTCACCGGCCTGCCGTCAAAGGTATAGGCGGCAATGATCTGCCCGAGGCGCTTTTTTAAGTCCTGCATATCATCCGCGAGGCACAGGATCGCCATAATCTCCGAGGCAACGGTGATCACGAAGTGATCCTCCCGCACCATGCCGTCCGTCTTGCTCCCGAGTCCGACCACGATGTTGCGCAGCACGCGGTCATTCATGTCCAGACAGCGCTTCCACACGATCTGCCTTGGGTCGATGCCGAGCTCGTTTCCCTGCTGGATATGGTTGTCCAGCAGAGCGGCAAGCAGGTTGTTCGCGGAGGTAATCGCATGGAAATCCCCGGTAAAGTGAAGGTTTAAGTCCTCCATCGGAACCACCTGCGCATAGCCTCCGCCCGCGGCTCCGCCCTTGATGCCGAAACAGGGGCCCAAAGAGGGCTCACGCAGCGCAACCACAGCCTTTTTTCCAAGCCTGCCGAAGGCCTGACCGAGTCCGATGCTCGTGGTGGTTTTGCCCTCCCCCGCCGGAGTCGGATTGATGGCGGTCACAAGAATCAGCCTGCCGTCCGGATTGTCCTTAACGCGGTCGATCAGCCCGTCCGACAGCTTCGCCTTGTAACTGCCGTAAAGCTCCAGTTCGTCCTCCCCTATGCCAAGACCTGCCGCCACCTCCCGGATAGGGAGCATTCTTGTCTCCTGCGCAATTTGAATGTCACTCTTCATCGCTTTCTCCTCCTACAGATTCTCAGCCAGGTAAGCCTCCAGCTCCTCCGGGCTCATCTGCACCCGTCTGGGCTTGGTGCCCTCCTCGGGGCCGACGATTCCGGCCTCCTCCATCTGATCCATAATCCGCGCCGCGCGGTTAAAGCCGACCTTAAAGGCGCGCTGCATCATACCGATGGAAGCCTTTTCCTTGCCCACAATCAGGCGGGCCGCCTCTGCAAAATAGATATCCCTTCCGTCCTCCTGCTCATCCGCATCAGAGATGGAAACGGCGTTTCCTGACGTACTCTGAATCGACTCCATCTTCTGCTGCACACTGTCGCTGTACACGGCAGAGCCGTTCTGCTCCGTGATAAAGGCCACCACATCCGCGACCTCCTTGTCCGAGACAAAGGCTCCCTGCACACGCAGCGGCTTGGGCATCCCCTGCGGGTGGAAGAGCATATCGCCCTTTCCGAGCAGCTTTTCCGCGCCGTTCATATCCAGAATCGTGCGCGAGTCCGTGCCGGAGGTCACCGCAAATGCGATCCGGCTCGGCATGTTCGCCTTGATCAGTCCGGTGATGACGTTCACGGAGGGCCGCTGGGTCGCGATCACGAGATGGATTCCCGCCGCGCGCGCAAGCTGCGCCAGACGGCAGATCGCCTCCTCGACATCGCCGCTGGCAACCATCATAAGATCCGCCAGCTCGTCCACGATAATCACAATCTGCGGCAGCTTCTTCGGGCGCTGGGCCCCCTCCGGCACATCAATGGAGTCCACCTTGGCGTTGTATCCGCTGATCTCGCGGACATTCGCCGCCGCGAACTTCTCATAGCGCTCCGTCATCTCCGCAACCGCCCAGTTCAAGGCCCCGGAGGCCTTTTTCGGGTCGGTGACCACCGGGATCATCAGATGCGGAATCCCGTTGTAGACCGACAGCTCCACGACCTTCGGGTCGATCATCAAAAGCTTGACCTCATCCGGCTTTGCCTTGTAGAGAATACTCATAATAATCGTGTTAATACAGACGGATTTTCCGGAGCCCGTGGCTCCCGCGATCAGAAGATGGGGCATCTTACCGATGTCCGTCACCTGCACCTTCCCCGAAATATCCTTGCCCACGGCAAAGCTGATCCTCGATTTTGAGTCCTTAAAATCCTGCGACTCGATGAGCTCCCGGAACGCGACCATCACGGTCTCACGGTTCGGAACCTCAATGCCCACCGCCGCCTTGCCCGGAATCGGAGCCTCAATGCGGATGTCCGCCGCCGCAAGATTTAGCTTGATATCGTCCGCCAGGCCGACAATCTTGCTGACCTTCACACCCATTTCCGGCTGTATCTCATAGCGCGTGACCGACGGGCCGCAGCTGATATTAGTCACTGTCACATTGACGCCAAAGGTCGCGAGCACCTGTTGGAGCTTCCCCGCCGTCTCCTTGAGCTCCCGCTCTGTGTTTCCCGCCTTTTTTCCGCTCGCCGCCGCAAGCAGGCTGACCGGAGGAAACACATACTCCCTCGGCGGTGCCTCCTGCTCCGAGATCTCCTGCACCACCTGGGCAATCTCCTGCTCGATTTCCTCTTCTGCAAGCGGCCTGTTCTTTTTTTGCTCCCCGGCCTCCGCGGCCTTCGGCGCCGCAGGCGCATTCCCCGATGCCTTCGGGACAGGCGGCATATCTGTCGATGCGTTCGCCGGATGGATGGGCTCTGCGACCACCTCCCTCATAAAATCTCCCGTGATGACCGGCTCGCTGTGCACAGGCACGGGCGCAGGCTCGGGAACAGCCTGCACGGGCTCCCCCGCCGTCAGCGCAACCCTGCGCTCCTGCTTTACCACCGCCTCCTCCGGATAGAGCTCCTCCATCTCATCCGACTGCTCCGGGCTGCGCGCCTCGATCCGTGTGTCAGTGGAAATCCCGGAAACCTTGCGATCCATGCGCCGCAGAGAACGCTCCTCCCGCCGTTCCTCCCGCAGCTTGCGATAGCGCTCATTGTTCTCCTTCGCAGTCTCATAGACCCTGCGCCCGCCCCTTCGCATGGGCGCAAGCGCTGAGCGCTCAGTCAGAAGCACCAGGCAGATAATCATTAATATAATGTCGATAATAAATGAGCCCGCCAGACCAAAGCCCTTCACCATCACATAGGCGATGGATCCGCCGATAAAACCGCCCCCGCTCTTATTTTCCGCGCTGTATGTATAGGCCTCCGGTGGTGCCGGCGGCTCCTTCCCGCCTGCAATCAGCGAGATCAGTACACAGAAAAAGACCAGCAGAAGAGCCGCAAACACCAGCTTGGCGATGGCATAATGGTTCTCCTTGTTGGACACGGCAAAAAAACTTCCGACCAGAAGAATCAGCGGCAGGACATAGGCGAGGAGCCCAAACACTCCGAAGAGCACACTGCTGACCGCATGTCCGACTGCGCCACCGATTCCAAAATTGCTGATAAACACAAACAGGGAGAGTGCCACGATAATCCACAGAACAATCTCAGTCTGAAAGCTCTGCGCACTCTGCTGCTCCTTTGCCTGCCCCTTTTTTGTATTTTTGGCCCTCTGACCTGTATTTTTATGGTTTCCCTCTGCCATGGGACACACTCCTTAGCCATTGTAATCAAAGATCATTTTATCATAATTTGATCTGTATGTCACCACAAAAACACTATTTTCTTTTCTCCTCGCCCTTGCGCTCTTCGATCATGCCGTAGAGCACGGAAAACGCGTCCGATATTCCTCCGACCGCATTGATCAGCCCTTCCTCCACCGCCTCCTTTCCCACAAGAATCGTTCCGAGATCCTTCGTCAGCATTTGCGTGTTCATCATCAGCTCCTCCACGCGCGCCTGTGTCACCTGGCAATGGCTTGAGATAAAGCCCACAATCCGATCCTGCATCTGCTTGAAATAATCGTAGGTCGGCTTTGCCCCGATCACGGTTCCGCTCATGCGCACCGGGTGAATCACCATCGTCCCGGTCGGAACGATCAGCGAATAGTCGGTGGACACCGCAAGCGGAACTCCGATGGAATGGCTGCCGCCCAGCACAAGTGACACCGTCGGCTTGCTGAGAGACGCTACCATCTCCGCGATTGCCAGCCCGCTCTCCACGTCGCCGCCCATGGTATTCAGAATGAGAAGCACACCGTCCACGCGCTTGTCGTCCTCGATCGCCGCAAGCTTGGGCAGCACATGCTCATATTTTGTCGTCTTGGAGGTCGCGGGCAGGCACTCATGTCCCTCGATCTCCCCGATGATTGACATCAGATAGATCGCATAGTCCTTCTCGTCATCCTCTAAGAGCATCTGCCCGAAATCCTTCACCTGCTCGTTTAGTGCCTGCTGGCGCTCCTCCCCCTGTTTTCCGGTATCCGTCTTTGTTTCTCCGTTTCTGCCCATGTTCCGTCTTCCCCCTGCCTGTAATCTGAAATATCAATGAAAAAAGAACGGGTAAAAAAAACCCGTTCTTATCATTCCAAATCTGTGTGATTTTATACACCGAGAAGATAATTGTACAATCCCTCGTACTTAAACTTAGACGCATTCCATGAGAAATCCTTCGCCATGCCCCTGTCCACCATCTGATTCCACTGGCGTTTCCGGTCATAATAAATATGCTTGCTGTAGTTGATGATGGAGAGCATTTCATCCGCATTGTAATTCGTAAAGGAGAAACCGTCCCCCGTGTTCTCATACTCATTATAAGCCTGGACCGTATCCTTGAGCCCCCCGGTTTCCCGGACAATCGGAACCGTGCCGTACCGGAAGGAGATCATCTGCGTCAGGCCGCAGGGCTCGAACCGCGACGGCATCAGGAAGGCATCGGCGGCGGCATAGAGCTTGTGCGCGAGATCATCCGAGTAGCAGATATTGGCGGATACACGGGCGGGATACTTCCACGCATAATGACGGAACATATTCTCGTACTTGGGATCTCCGGTTCCGATCACCACGAGCTGCGTGTACTCGTCCACGAGCCTCTCCATCACATAGTTGATCAGATCCAGGCCTTTCTGGTCCGTCAGCCGGGAGATCAGCCCGATCATATATTTCTTCTTATCCACGGCAAGCCCGAGTGTTTCCTGCAGCTGTTCCTTGTTCAGCGCCTTCTTTTTGCGGAAGGTCTCTGCGTCATAGTTGACATAAATCTTCTGATCCGTCTGCGGATTGTACTCGTTGTAATCAATTCCGTTGACAATTCCCTGCATGTCGAAATGACGCGCGGCCAGAAGACCATTTAAGCCCTCCCCGTAGTATTCCGTCTGGATCTCCTGCGCGTAGGTCTCGCTGACCGTAGTGATATAATCCGCGTACACAAGCCCGCCCTTGAGCATATTGGCGTCCTTCTTAAACTCAAGCTTGTCGGGCGTAAAAAGGCTCCGCGGAAAGCCGGTCAGCCCCTGCATGGTCTTCACGTCCCAGATGCCCTGAAACTTCAGATTATGGATCGTCATGATGGACTTGATCCCCCAGAAGAAGGAGTCCGCCTGAAATTCATTCTTCAAAAACACCGGAACCAGACCCGCCTGCCAGTCGTGGCAGTGGATGATATCCGGTCTAAAACCGATCACCGGCAGCATGGAGAGCAGCGCCTTGTCAAAAAAGATAAACTTTTCGATGTCACCACGCACGTCCCCGTAGGGAACCACACAGTCAAAATACTCCCGGTTGTCTATGAAATAGTAGGTGACGCCGTCCATCTTGTACTGCAGGACACCCACATATTTGCTGGGAATATAGCTCCCCGCAGCCATGTAAAAATGCGTGACATACTCGAACTGATTGCGCCACATTTCCGGAATGCAGGTGTAATTCGGGATCACCACGCGCACATCCCAATCCTCACGGTAAAACTCCTTCGGCAGCGCCCCGCACACATCCGCAAGCCCTCCGGTCTTGATAAACGGCACACACTCCGATGCGGCAAATAAGATTTTTTTCATCCCGTTCTCCCCTCCCTATTGAACAATCCTATTCCTCAGAATAATTGTGATATACCTCCTGGACATCGTCATCCTCGTCCAGCATATCCAGAATCCTTCCAATATTGGTAATGTCCGCCTCGCTCGTCAGCGTCACATAGTTCTGCGGGATCATGCACACCTCGGCGGAGGCCATGACAACGCCCTGATCCTCCAGCGCACGCCTCACCGGCTCAAACTGGTCCGGCGCGGTCAGGATTTCAAAGCT
>CAZNQZ010000054.1:0-9658 GCA_964575245.1 uncultured Lachnobacterium sp.
CTCATACTCCATCTGCTCCACCGGAGCTCCCGTGATAATCAATCCGTCGTAGTTCTGATCCCGGATATCCGGAAAGGTCTGATAGAATTTGTTCAGATGGCTCATGGACGTGTGAGTGCTCTCGTGCGTTCCCATCTTCACAAAGGACACGTCCACCTGCAGCGGCGTATTGGACAGGGAGCGCAGAATCTGCAGCTCCGTGTCCTCCTTTAACGGCATCAGGTTCACGATTGCAATGCTGATCGGACGAATGTCCTGGTGCATAGCGCGCGTCTCGTCCATGACAAATATATTTTCCCGCTCTAAGATCTCCTTGCTCGGAAGATCCCGCTGAATTCGGATTGGCATTTTACGTCTTTACCTCCTGACAAAAATCAAAATCGCTCGACAAACTCATCCTCCGTGAGAATCGGTATCCCGAGCTCCCTCGCTTTTTTATTTTTTGAGGAATTGGAAGCGGCGTCGTTGTTCACCAGATAGGAGGTTTTCTTTGAAACACTCCCGGTCACCTTGCCTCCCCTGCCCTCGACATAAGCGATAAATGCATCGCGGTTCTTAAAATGATGCACATCTCCGGTTATGACGAAGGTCAGCCCCTCGCAGGAAGTGCCCCCGCGCTCCAAAGCCACATGCTCGACATGCAGCTCGCCAAGCAGACGCGCAAGCCCTTCCCTGTTTTTCTCATTAACATACCACGCAAGGACGGAGCTCGAGCGCTCGCCGCCGATCCCGTCAATATCCTCAAAGCCCTCCCCGCTCTGCATGCGCTCCAAAAAAGCGTCAAATCCGATCGCCGAGACGATCCGTTTCGCCGCATCCGTCCCGATCAGAGGAATACAGAGCGCAAAAATCAGATTGACCGGGTGGACCCTGCGGCTTTTTTCAATCGAGAGGCCCATGTTTGCCACGGACTTCTCACCGAAGCCCTCCAGCTTCTCGATCTCGTCAAAGTGCTCCCGCAGGCGGTAAATGTCCGCGAACTCCCGGATGTAGCCGTCGTTGATAAAGCGCAGCATCGTCCGAGTCGAGAGCCCGTCGATATCCATTCCGTTCTTGCTGACAAAGCGGGCGAATTTTTTAACGTTTTTTGCCGTGCATTCCGGATTGGTGCAGTGCAGGGTCTTCGTCCCGCTGTTTCTGCTCACGGCAATCTGCGTCGGCGCATGGCAGACCGGGCACTGCGCGGGGATTTCCACCTCCCCCTCGGCCTCCGAAACTGCGATACACTTGGGGATAATCTTATTCGCCTTGATAATCGAAAGCCTGCAGGCTTTGCCGATGCCCAGTCGCTCAATCTCGCTGAGATTGCAGAGGCTCGCCCGTGTGACGGTCGTCCCCTCGAGCTGCACCGGATCAAACACTGCCACCGGAGAGATTGTGGACACGGCGCAGGACCATTCAATGTGGTCAAGCCTCGTCTCCGCCGACTCATCCTGCCATTTGAACGCGTAGCCCGCACGCGCGGCGTGATGTCCGGTTACATTTCCCGTAGCGGCATACGCAGTGTCGTCGTAGCAGATCACAAGGCCGTCCACCGGAATATCCATCTTTCCGCTCTCAACCCGGTGCGTCCAGCGCTCGATCACCTGCGCCAGATGTGCCGCGTCTGTCTTCTCGCGCTCCACTGTGTTAAAGCCCAGCCGCACGAGGTAATCCATGCGCTCCCCCCACGAGTTCATCTCCGCATCCACGTGCACGAGAGTGAACGCGTGAAAGCGCACCCTCCGCTCCTTCACCTGCGCCGGATCGTCCAGATTCAGGGTTCCGGACGCAAGATTTCTGGGATTCGCATATTTCTCGTCGTCATCCTCAATCATGTCATTGATCTGTTCAAAATCCGTGTAGGAAATCGCCGCCTCTCCGCGCACCACAAGATGTCCTCTGTCGGCGATCTCCTGCGGAAAACCGCTGATCGCGTGTCTCAAAAAGGTGATATTTGTCCCGACCGTCCCGTTTCCGCGGGTCAGGATTTTCGCGAGCCTGCCATCGTCGTAAGTCAGCACCAGCGTCAGACCATCCAGCTTCCAGCTCAGCCAGACCTCGCGCTCCCCTGCCCATTCCATGAGCTGCGGAATCTCCTTGGTCTTCGCCAGAGACAACGCCGGATACTCGTGTTCCTCCTTCTCACCGCCGGAGGCCCCGTAACCGGTGTTTCCCGTGGGGCTGTCCTCCCTCACATAACCGGTCTCCTCCTCCAGCCGCGCCAGCTCGTCAAAGAGCAGATCCCACTCGTAATTGCTCATATTCTCCGCTCTTCCGTTATAGTAGGCATCTGACGCGAGGTTTAACCGCTCCGTCAGCTCATCAATGCGCAAACGCTTCTCTTCCATATCCTGTTTGGACCCCTCTGATTTATTTTTTCCGGACAGACCGCGCGTCTGCAGAATGCCCAAGCAACTGCCCTAACTCTCTGCATTCCCTGTCCGTCACCGCGCGGTACTGCCCCTGAGGCAGATCACCCAGCAAGATATTCATAATTCGCACGCGGACCAGCCGCTCCACGCGATACCCAAACACCTCGCACATGCGCCGGATCTGACGGTTTAATCCCTGCGTCAGCACGATGCGAAACTGTCTTGCCTCCGTCTTTTCCACCTCACATCTCCGTGTCGTTACATCCAGCTCCTTCAGATAGACGCCAGCCGCCATCCCGCGGACAAACTCCGCCGTCACCTGCCTGTTGACCGTGACAAGGTACTCCTTTTCATGGCGGTTCACCGAGCGCATCATCTGATTCACAATATCGCCCTGATTCGTGAGCAGCAAAAGCCCCTCCGATTCCTTGTCCAGCCTGCCGATCGGATAGACGCGCTTTTCATAGCCGATATAATCGACTACGTTGTTTTTCTCGGCCTTCTGTGTCGTACAGACAATGCCCCTCGGCTTGTGGAATGCGAGCAGAATCTTCTCCTCCTCCGGAGTCACCTGGCGGCCGCTGCACAAAACCCTCTGCCCCGGCATGACCGAATCCCCGAGCGATGCAATGCGCCCGTCAATCGTCACTGCCCCCGCAGCGATCAGACGGTCCGCTTCCCTGCGGGAACAGACACCTGCCCCGCTCAGATATTTGTTGATTCTCGTGCTCTCCATCCTCTTCCCTTCCGGATAATCAAATACGCGGAGACAAACGCCTCCGCTGTGCGGGACAATTGAACTGCTAACGTTCAATTGTCCCGCTTTCTGTATCTCAGTCGATCCTCTCGATCAAATCATTCCGTATATATCCGACTCCGCCGCCGAATTCGATCTTTGTCCAGCCATTCTCCGTGCCGATTGCCGTAAAGGTATCTCCGGATACCGCGCGGCCGAGCTGCTCACTGTTCACATTCGCGGATCTTCGGATTCTGGAATTCGTCACAACCCTCACCCGATAGGTGGTATCCTGCACCGGAGGCTCCGTCTGCCCGCCTCCCTGCGTATCCGCGGAACCCTGTGAGTCCTCGGAGCCCTGCGTATCCTCGGAGCCCTGTGAATCCTCTGTTCCCTGCGTATCCTCGGAGTTCTCAGTCGGCTCTGTCCCAGGTTCGGTGCTGATACTGCTCTGCCAGTTGGACATGACAGCCCTGATTGTCCCACCGATCAGGTTCGCCAGCTTTTCGTCCCCCGCCACTGCGGCCTCGTAACGGCTCTGCACATCCTGCTGCAGCTTCCCGACCTTTTCGCTCTTGTTATAGGCAAGAATCTTTGCGTAGATCCCCGCGTCCAGATCATGCTCCATAAAACTAAAATTGTAGGTCGTATAGGCACTGTTGACACAAAGCCTGCCCTCTGCGTTCCTCTGCAGATAGAAGAAGTCCATTCCGGGAGCAGCCGTGTCCACATTGTAAAATTTCAGCTCATAACACGGTGATACAAAATATTCATTTTCATTCAGCTTCAGAGCATAGCAGACCACATTCCGGTATTCCTCTTTGTAGTCCGAAAACACCTTGATGTAGCTCTTTTCATTGTCAGACAGCACTGTGTAGGACTCCTCCAGCGCGCTCACGTCATTTTCCGTGTACGCCCGGTAGACCTTATCAATCAGTGCGGTCACCTCCGCATCGTCTGTCTTTTCTACACTGCCCTCCAGCTTTGGCAGATCCTGCGTATCCGGCTGGCTTTCACTCTCAGACTGTGTCGTTTTCGGCTCCGTGTCATCCGTTTTGTCCGACGGGCCGACCGGCCCCGCGCATTTGACGAGCACCAGCACAAACAGGAGAAACAGCACTGCCGCTCCGATATAGCGTTTATAATCTACTGTAAACTTTTTAATCGGTTTTACCCTCATGATATCCTCCGTATTTGAAAAAAGCATCTGCACAAAAAACTCATTGCGATGCAGATGCATACATAAAATAATAAAGAAATGTGATCTACTTATCTGGTAATAAGGAATCCTTTGTAATGCTCCGCAGGAGCATTGCCTGACCCACTTCGCGGGGTCTCCGTTTCACTCCGGTCCGTGCTTAACGGATGTCCTCCGGACATCCAGCACCCTCCTTATCTGGTAATAAGGAATCCTCCCGCAAGCGGGTCCCTCCTTATTACATAATGCGCCCGGCGGGAATCGAACCCGCATCTCAGGAGTCGGAGTCCTACGTTCTATCCATTATACTACGGCCGCTGACAGTGAGAATTTCTCATAGAGAACCCTCACACGCATATTAATATACCACACTTCCCGAGGCACGTCAACACTTGAAAGAAATCCTTCTCCCGAAACTATTGCTGTAAGCAGGTCTGCGCATTAAAAAACATGGGCTGATACCAGGTATCAGCCCACATCCTTACTCACTCATTTTTCTCAGAATACGCTGTATGCTTTTCTCCGACAGAAAGTATTTCGCAGCTAATTCCGCTGTCCTGTTTCCCGCAAGATAGTCCTCGTAAATCTGTCTGTCCCGCCTCAAAAGCTCCTGCTTAATCTGCGTGCCAGCTCCCCATTCCTGTCTGTTTGAGGATCTGCGCGGGATATAAATGCTCTCTCCGTCAACATACTGCTGTATCAACTCAATGATCTCAACCGGCAGAATTTCTTCTGCTCTCATATAGCCCATATCTGCCTCCCTAAATGTTATTTTTCAGGAAACGCACCGGCTATAACAACTGTCTTTGCAATAGCCAGCGCTATGCAAACATAACATATCGTTTCATACAATAACCTCCTTCTGAAAATTTATCTTAGGGAAGCGCTGATTAAATCATCGCTTCCTCAGAGCCTCCGGCGGATGCACACGGATTTGCTGTGGAATTTGCTGCTCCGCAGCGCAAATCCGGCGCGGGAAACGCTTTAATCAGTGTTTCCCTTAGGTCCGTCAAGTTATATGCTGTGGTGATGATGCAGCACGGCAAGCACCTGCGCGAGCTCTTCCATGGCAATCTGCCCCGGGGCACTCGCCCTGGCCCCGGCCCCGAAGGTCACACAGGAGCCGGTAAATTCCCCCGCCACTCTGGAGAGCAGGCCCATGCGTCCCATCGACATCGTGATGAGGGGCCGGTTGGGATGTGCCTCGTGAAAGGCATAGGTCTCCTCCATGAGGGCGAATACATCCTGCAGGCGCTGCGGCATCAGCGCAAGCTTCACCACATCCGCCGCGCCCGCCTGCATCGTGTCGAGCAGCCGTCGGATTCTTTCACGCGCCGGAGTCTCCTGAAAATTGTGGTGGGAAGCGATCACATGCACACCCAGAGCTTGTAATCGGGTGATTTCCCGCTCTGCCAATTCAATGCCGGTCTCTGCGGTATTGTCCCCGGAGGACTCTGCTCTCTTTGCCCACTCAAAAAATTCCACGTCGATCAAATCCACCGCCCCGCTCTCCGCCGCCGCCATATAAACTGCCCGAAGCGGTTCTCCGAAAAGCTCCGACTGTCCTCCCTGCGCCTTCGTTCGAACGGTAAAGACCAGAATTGTGTCTGTCATGAGCGGCTTTAACCCATCCAACACCGCCCTCACAGCACCGGGCTTCTCTGCCTCTTCAAAGGCATCCGCCCTCCACTCTATCATATCCGGCCTGGCCGCGAGCAGTCTCTGCGCCTCCGCAAGGATTTCTGCCCTCTTCTTCCCCATCACCGGCACGCAGACCAGAGGTTTTCCCACCCCCAGCGTTTTTCCCTTCAAAGATAATTGATGATCCATTTTCCTGTCCCCTGCTGTTATTCTCTTCCAACAAACGCGGCGGCCTGCCACGGCCCGCCGCCTGTCACTCATGACCTCTCCGCAAAGCCCCTCTCCTCCTGCAGAGGTACAGTCCCTGCATCCATATTTTCAATGCAGATATAGGTCCTGCCCTCCAGAAAGAGAATCAGCTCGTCAATTTTTTCCTCCGGGCCCTGAACCTCCATCTCCACCGAGCCGTCGCTCAGATTGCGCACCCAGCCGGTGAGCCCGAGCTGATGCGCCTTGTTGACAGAATAATAGCGGAATCCCACGCCCTGCACCCGCCCGTAAAAATAAATATGCCTTCGTATCATATATCCTCCGCAGCAAAGCTCCCGTGCAAGTCACTCCCCCGGCAGACGGACAATCGTCATATCGTGCCCCGTCGCGGGAATAAATTTTTCTAACAGATCTCTGGTCGCAAACTTGATGCTGGAGGTGTTGATACAGGGATGGTATGCAATCTCCTCCCCGCGCAGCACCTCCTCATCCACGCAGAGGCGCACCCGCCTCTGGCTGTCGTTCATCAGGCCCAAAACGCTCACCGAGCCCGGCGTGAGATCCAAAAGCTCCTCCATATACCGCTCCGGCGCAAAGGACAGGCGTGAGACGCCAATCTGGGAAGAAAATTCTTTCGTCTTAAAACGTTTCTCTCCCGACAGCATCAGCAGGTAAAACTCTGTCTCCTGACGGTTGCACAGAAACAGGTTTTTGCAGATCACGGCCTGCAGTGCCTCGTCAATCTCCCGACAGGCCTCCATAGTCATCGCCACCGCATGGTCTACCCTCTGATAGCGGATTCCCAGCCTGTCCAAAAAATCGTAGGTGCGTATCTCCTTTGCCAGGCGCCCGCTCTCATCCTCCGGGCGTCCCTCCTTCAACTCCAGCATATCCCATGCTCCATTTCCGAAATATTTTACCCAGCGTTAAGCATAACACACTGTAAAGGAATTTTGTAGTAATTTTTTTACATATTTTTGTGATCCGAACATATTTTCCGAATATACGTTTGCATTTATGATACGAATATGTTATACTAATTTAGGGAAACGCTGATTAAAGCGTTTCCCGCGCCGGATTTGCGCTGCGGAGCAGCAAATTCCAAAGCAAATCCGTGCGCATCCGCCGGAGGCTCTGAGGAAACGATGATTTAATCAGCGTTTCCCTAGATTGTAAACAGCCCGTGTATACGGTCAGAACAAATGCGGTCAAGCAGGGAGGGAATGCGAATGTCATATGGAAAGATTACAGACAAGCAGAGAGAGATTTTGGAATACATGAAACAGGAAATCTTAAACAAGGGGTATCCGCCCACGGTCCGGGACATCTGCGAGGCGGTGAAGCTGAAATCCACCTCCTCCGTCCACTCCCATCTGGAGACTCTGGAGAAAAACGGCTACATCCGCCGGGACCCGACCAAGCCCAGGGCCATCGAAATTATCGATGAAAACTTCAACCTGACCCGCCGGGAGATGGTGAACGTTCCCATGGTGGGCCGCGTAGCCGCCGGAGAGCCGATTCTCGCGGTGGAAAACATCGAGTCCTACTTCCCGGTTCCGGCAGAATACATGCCCAACGCCGAGTCCTTTATGCTCCGCGTCAAGGGCGAAAGCATGATCAATGCGGGGATCTTTGACGGGGACAACATCCTCGTGGAAAAATGCCAGAGCGCCAGAAACGGCGACATGGTGGTTGCGCTGGTAGAGGACTCAGCCACGGTCAAAACCTTTTATAAAGAAGACGGGCATATCCGCCTGCAGCCGGAAAACGATACCATGGAGCCGATTATCGTCCCCGACTGCCAGATCCTGGGGAAGGTCTTCGGCGTGTTCCGTTTCTTCTCCTGATGCGGGCTTCCATCACCAATTGATCGACAGAAGAAACATGAAATGATACTGGCATAACGGCTCTTAGCGCTTTGCCTGCCATACTATGACCCTACGATCGTTCCCCCGTTCGGATGAAGCACCTGCCCGGTCATATAACTGGAATCGTCCGACGCGAGAAATACATAGCAGGGCGAAACCTCACACGGCTGCCCTGCCCTGTTCATGGGGACATGAGAGGTCTTCTTGCCGAAGGTGGCAACCTCCTCTGCCGAAAACGAAGCGGGGATCAGCGGCGTCCATATCGGCCCCGGCGCGACACCGTTCACTCTGATTCCCTGCTCCACGAGAGACAGGGAAAGAGATCTGGTCAATGCGACAATCGCCCCCTTGGTTGCACTGTAATCAATCAGATCCTTATTCCCCTCATAGGCTGTGACAGAGGTGGTATTGATGATACTGCCGCCCCTTTTCATATAGAGCAATGCATATTGGATCAGATAAAAGAAAGAAAAAACATTATTGCGGAACACAAACTCCAGCTCTTCATGGGATATATCCAAAATACTGCGATGAACGAACTGCATGGCATGATTGTTTACAAGAATATCCAGTTTTCCAAAATGGTCAATCGTTTTCTCCACGCAGTATTTTGCAAAAACTGCATTTTTGAGATCGCCGCACAGAAGCAGACACTCTCCGCCCAGCTTACGAATGTTCTCCGAAGTTTCCTCCGCATCGATTTTCTCGTCATAATAAACTATTACAACAGAGGCGCCCTCCCGGACAAAATCGTATGCGACAGCCCTGCCGATCCCGCTGTCCCCGCCCGTGATCAGGGCAACCTTGCCTTCCAGCTTTCTATTTTGCCGTCCACATTCAGATATGGGAACCGGCTCCATCACGTACTCAAATCCGGGTTGTCTGTTCTGGTGCTGTGGAGGAAAAGCATATTCACTCTTTTCCAGCATTGTTTTGCACTCACACTGATTCATTTGATCCATCGCTTCATACTTTCCATACAAACTATGATATCATATGCAGCAAATAATCATTTGTTCCGTCCCAACATGAGCTTTACTCCTGAGCATTCGATCCACTGCTGTTTTCTATCTTTACCCTCCGAAAGGATTTGCGCCCGAAGGGGCTCACATCCTGCACATAGGTATACTGCTCCCCGGGGCTGTCCTTCTCCATCTCAAACTTTTCAATGAGATCCTCAATCCTCTGCCGGGAAACCGGGTAATCCAGCTGCTTTTCTATCTCCGGCACGGAACAGCCCAGATGATGCAAATGCAGTACCGCTTTTTTATACGCCGACTCGGATACAAAATCGGCCAGTGCCTCTGCAAAAAAACTGTTCTCCATCCTTCCCCCTCCTTTTAGACGCCTTTTATCATGTGAAGGCTGTACTGATCTTAATCCATTGATTTAATCAGCCCCTGAATCCGACGCTCTGCTTCTTTATAAACTGCCTCCTCTTCCCTCACGAAAATCATGATAATTTTCATTCCCTCCCTACAATTTATAGTTCAATGTCAACTTGATATTCATCATCAATAAGAAGATAGTTAACCTTGAAAACTTGACACTGCTCCAATATCCTGGCATTGTCTCGAAGCACTGTTTCTATCGTACAGCTCTCATCATCCATTCTTTTTTCCACAATACTTGCATATTTTTTTATATCGTC
>CAZNQZ010000055.1:0-883 GCA_964575245.1 uncultured Lachnobacterium sp.
GTGGGCGACGGCATCAACGATGCCCCCGCACTGGTCACTGCCGATCTCGGCTTTGCTATCGGCGCGGGGACTGTTGTGGCAATTGACGCCGCGGACATCGTTCTCATGAACAGTGCGCTCTCCGATGTTCCAGCGGCGATCCGGCTCAGCCGCAGAACACTTACGAATATCCACGAGAATCTGTTTTGGGCCTTTCTCTACAATGTGATCGGCATACCCCTCGCCGCCGGCCTCTTTGTCAGGGCGTTCGGGTGGGAATTGAATCCGATGTTTGCTGCCGCGGCCATGAGCCTGTCCAGCTTCTGTGTGGTGACAAACGCGCTCAGGCTCAATTTTCTCGATATTCACTCGTCAAAACATGACCGCAGGGTCAGTTTGCATAAACGATCAAAGGCAAAGGAGGCTGTTGTAATGAAAAAGGAAATGAAGATTGAGGGCATGATGTGCGGGCACTGCTCCGGCAGAGTGAAGGGGGCGCTGGAGGCGCTGGACGGAGTGGAGAGCGCCGAGGTCAGCCATGAGAGCGGGACGGCGCTTGTCACGCTCGGTGCCCAGATACCGGACGAGAAGCTCAAAAATGCAGTGGAGGGTCAGGGCTACCATGTAGTTGGTATAGAGTAGCATTTTACCATGAGCAGCGCAGAAATTTGAGGTATCACAGGGGCAAAATACCTTTTGAGCCCCTAACAAAATTTTTAAGGAGGATTTAAAATGGCAAGATTTACGTTACCGAGAGATGTGTATCATGGCAAGGGGGCGCTGGAGGCGCTTAAAACCTTTGAGGGAAAGCGGGCGATGATCTGCGTGGGCGGCGGCTCGATGAAGCGCTTCGGTTTTCTGGACAGGGCGATCGGCTATCTGAAGGAGGCCGGTATGGAGGTGG
>CAZNQZ010000055.1:893-9657 GCA_964575245.1 uncultured Lachnobacterium sp.
AGGGCATCGAGCCGGACCCGTCGGTGGAGACGGTGATGCGCGGCGCTGAGGAGATGGCGAGATTCCAGCCGGACTGGATCGTGGCGATGGGCGGCGGCTCTCCCATCGACGCGGCGAAGGCGATGTGGATTAAGTACGAGTACCCGGAGGTGACTTTCGAGGATATGTGCAAGGTGTTCGGGCTTCCAAAGCTTCGGACAAAAGCTCATTTCTGTGCGGTTTCCTCGACCTCGGGAACTGCGACGGAGGTCACGGCGTTCTCCATTATCACGAATTATAAGGACCGCATCAAGTATCCGATCGCAGACTTTGAGATTACGCCGGATGTGGCGATTGTCGATCCGGATCTCGCGGCGACGATGCCGCAGAAGCTGGTGGCGCACACGGGCATGGACGCAATGACGCACTCGATCGAGGCCTATGTGTCCACCGCGCACTGCGATTACAGCGATCCGCTTGCGATTCACGCGATCGAAATGATTCAGGCGGATCTTGTGGATTCCTACAACGGAGATACGGAGGCGAGGGGTCGGATGCACAACGCGCAGTGTCTGGCTGGCATGGCGTTTTCCAACGCCCTGCTCGGAATCGTGCACTCTATGGCGCACAAGACCGGGGCGGCTTTTGAGGATTACGGCGCGCACATCGTGCACGGCGCGGCGAACGCCATGTATCTGCCGAAGGTGATCGCGTACAACGCGAAGGATGCCGCCGCCAAAAAGCGCTACGGCGTGATTGCGGATTATATGAAGCTGGGGGGCGCAAACGATGATGAGAAGGTGGAGCTTCTGATCGGTTATCTGCGCAAAATGTGTGATGACCTGAATATTCCGCACTGCATCAAACACTACGGTGCCGACAGCTATCCGGCTGAGAACGGCTTTGTGCCGGAGGAGGTGTTCCTTGAGCGCCTTGCCGGCATTGCAAAGAGTGCAATCGCGGATGCCTGCACCGGATCAAATCCCAGAACCCCTACCGTTGAGGATATGGAGAAGCTGCTGAAGTGCTGCTATTATGACACCGAGGTGGATTTCTGAGGAAGCGCTGATTAAATCATCGTTTCCCTAAAATCAGGGGCGGATCGAGAAATCAGCCGATCCGCTCTTTTTTGATTGACAAAAGTTATCATATATGATAACTTTTTGGATAGAGATTGCAGAGAATGGAAGGTGAAAATGGAGAAGGAGCAGAGTGCGAGGCAGGAGGTTGCCGCGCAGCTGAAATCCGCCCGGAAGGCGCAGGGGGTGACGCAGGAGTGTCTGGCCGACCGGGTCGGGACAAAGAAATCCAACATTTCCCGGCTGGAGAGCGGGAAGTATAACCCGAGTCTGGATTTTCTTGTGAAGGTGGCAAGGGGGCTCGGAAAGCAGATTCAGATTAAGCTGAAGTAGAGAGGAGCGGAAAAGTTAAACGATGCCAAAGAAGCTGGGAAGGTACAGGGACGATGATGTGGAGCTCTGCCGGACGACGAACCGGCGTGCGAGCAGCGAGACAGTACAGGCGCTTTTGGAGGAGCGGATTCCCTTTACAAAAAATCATAAGAAAATTCCCTTTTATCAGAGAGAACAGTATCAGGGAGCGAGCGAACTCTGGGTGATCAGCACGAGTCCGCGCAGATACGGGCAGGCACGCCGCGTGATTGACGCGATGGAGAGGTTCTACCGCGACCGTCTGGTGCTTTCCAACTACTGATTGCTGTCCTATGGGAGTTTTTTGTAACAGTTCAGCCTGCAACTGCGCACTTGCTGCGCAGTTAGCAGCCAGTAAAGTGCAACAGTTTTTTTCAAAAATATTGCAAATGCCGTTCAAAAAATTGCGCAGGTGTGGTAGAATCGTTTTCGGGCATTGCCGGAAGCGACTCCTATACACCTGCATTTTTTGCACACGGGAGAAGCTTTCCCTGCCCGATGAATGGAGGATTTTTGAAATGAGGCGAAAGAGTATTGCCGCCGTTTTGTTTGTACTATTCTCTGCGGCGGCATTCTTACTGATGGAGAGCTACGAGCACAACCCCTTTCTGGAGGTACGGCCGAAGGCTCAGCTGTTTAATATCCTGCTGTTTGAGCTCGCCGCCCTTGTGCTCTATCTGTTTACGAACGGGATGCGGCTGGCAATCAGGGTTGAGTTGACAGCTGCCATGCTCTTTGGGCTTGTAAACCATTATGTCATGCTGTTTCGCTCCACGCCCTTTGTGCCCTGCGATCTTCTGTCGATCGGCACGGCGGCTACGGTGACAGACAATTATGACTTCACGCCCAGCCCGCGCGTAGTGATCGTGACACTGGCCTTTGTGGCACTTTTTCTTTTGGCGCATTTTCTGAAGGCCGCACCGCGTCTGAATGCGCCGGTGCGCCTGCCGCTGGCCTTTGTCGCCGTGGCGGTGATTGTGGGCTTTGCGGGGCGTCTGCAGGATGAGGCGTTTCAGCTGAAGCACTATCTTTACCCATATCTGTTCACTCCGGCGTATATGACGAAGGTGAACGGCATGGCGGTGACCTTTGTCATGAATCTGCAGTACCTTCAGATCAAACAGCCGAAGGGCTATAGCAGACAAGAGGCCAAAAAGCTTCTCGCCTCCTACGAGGAGGAGGCGGCGGAACCTGCCGAATATCCGAATCTGATCGTGATCATGGATGAGGCGTTTTCGGATCTGGCGGTTCTCGCGGAGCTTGAGACAAATGTGGACTACATGCCCTTTTACCATGAACTGCAGCAGGGGGCCGAGAATACCGTTACGGGGTATGCGCAGGTCTCCGTGTGCGGGGGCAATACGGCCAACTCGGAATTTGAGTTTCTGACCGGTCATACGATGGCGTTTTTGCCGAACGGGAGCATCCCTTACCAGCAGTATATCAACGGGGAGATTCCCTCCCTCGCATCCCACCTGTCCGGGCTCGGATATCAGACCTTTGCCCAGCATCCTTACTATGCGAGCGGCTGGGAGAGGGACGAGGTGTACCCTCGGCTCGGCTTTGACGACTCGGATTTCATCGGCGAGTATCAGAATAAGCGCTATGTGAGAAACTATATTTCGGACGCCTGTGATTTTTCTCATGTGATCCGTACCTATGAGGAAAAGGAGACGGGGGGGCGCGCGTTTATCTTTAATGTGACCATGCAGAATCACGGCGGCTACACGACGGAGTATGAAAATTTTGTCAGCGATGTCGAGGCGAAGGAGGGGAGCGCGGCGCTCAACCAGTACCTGTCTCTGGTGAAGCTGACGGATGAGAGCCTTAGGGATCTGATCAGTTATTTTGCCGGGGAGGAGGAACCCACGGTCATCGTGTTTTTCGGGGATCACCAGCCGAGTGATTTCGTGGTGCGCCCGGTCTGGCGCGCGAACGGCATAGACAGCAGCAACCTGACCGAGGAGCAGCAGAGGCTGCGCTATCAGGTGCCGTTTTTGATCTGGGCAAACTATGATATACCGGAGGTAAAGGATGTGCACACCAGCCTGAACTATCTGGCCGGCTATGTGCTGGAGATTGCCGGGGTGCCGGGGAGCGCCTATCAGAACTATCTGTCCGGACTTTCGGAGCGCTATCCGGTGATCTCGGCGACGGGCTTTCTGGACACCGGCTCGGAGGAGCTCCTGACCTATCAGAGGCTGCAGTATTACCAGTTGTTTGATTATGATGAGTGAAAAGATGAGAGAGATGAAAAAAAATAACCGAGTGCCGTATCTGGCGGCTTTTTTGCTCCCGCTCGTGATCTGCGGGATCATCTGCATCGGCAATGAGGTCTATCCCTTTGGCCGCCAGTGCATTCTCCACGTGGACATGTACCATCAGTACTGTCCGTTCTTTACCGAGTTTTTGGACAAGCTCAGGAGCGGGGGGAGCCTCATGTACTCCTGGAGGCTCGGGCTTGGGAGCGATTTTGTGTCGCTCTTTGCCTACTATCTGGCGAGTCCGCTCAACTGGCTGATTGTTCTGTGGCCCTCCGGCTATGTGATCGAATTTATGACGCTTCTGATTCTGCTCAAAATTGCGCTCTGCGGGCTTGCATTCTTTTATTTTCTGCGGGTGCACTTTTGTCTGGTTGGAAGGGATGGACATTTTCACGGGCGCACGGCTCTTCCGGCACTGGTGTTTTCCACCGCCTATGCTCTGTCCGGCTTCATGGCAGCGTACAGCTGGGATATCATGTGGCTGGACTGTGTTGCGCTGTTTCCGGTGGTCATGGCCGGACTGGACCTGCTGGTGCGGGAGGGGAGGACGGTTCTGTATTATGTGAGCCTGTCCGTCTGTATTTTTGCCAACTATTATATCTCGATTATGATCTGCATCTTCCTCGTGTTTTATTTTCTGCTGCTTTTTCTGCGGGAGGGAAGGCCGGGGGAAAAGGGATGGAGGTTTCCGGCGCTGCGGAGGTTTACCCTCTGCTCTGCGCTTGCGGGTGGAACCTCCGCCGTCCTGCTTCTCCCGGAGATCGCGGTGCTCAGTGTCTCAGGCTCTGCGGACGGGAATTTTCCTGCACAGGCAAAGTGGTACTTTAACATTCTTGCGGAGCTTGGGCGGGGCGCGACGTCCGCCTCGGTCTACACCTCAAACGATCACTGGCCGAACCTCTACGCGGGGGCCTTTGCCCTTCTCCTTGTGTGGGTGTATCTGTTAAACCGGAGGATCTCGTGGAAGGAAAAGCTTCCGCGATTTCTGATGCTCGGCTTTTTCCTTGTGAGCTTTGCACACAATCAGCTCGATTATATCTGGCACGGCATGCATTTTCCGCAGTCTCTGCCGGGGCGTCAATCCTTCCTCTATATTTTTATGCTGCTGACGATGGGATTTACAGCGGTGCGCAAGTGGAAGGGGACGAGGCTCTGGCACATCGTCGTGTCGGCGGCAGGCGCGATTGCACTTTTGATCGGCTCGTCCACAGTGGGAGACGAGAGCGTGACGGAGCCGCGCGCGTATGTGGTCACAGCGATTCTCATCGCCATATACGGAATTCTCATGCTCGTGGCAAAGCTTGTGGGGACATTTCCGGGGAAAATTGTCGCGAGGCTTGCCATGGCGGGCGCGGTGGTCGAGCTGGGAGTCAACATGGCGCTGACGGGTTTTTCGGTTACGAGCCGAACGAGCTACACCGAAAAGCAGAAGGATTACCGCGCGCTATTGAAACTTGCCGAAGAGAGGGAGGGAGAACATGCGTTTTACCGTGTGGAGGACACCGGACGAAAGACGAAAAACGACGATTCGCTGTACGGTTATGCCTCCGCCACGATCTTTTCCTCGCTCATGAGTATTGAGGTCAGCCATCTGTTTCAGGGCCTCTACATGGAGGGCGGGAAGAATTTTTACTCCCACAACGGCGCGACGCCGCTGACCTCCGGCATGTTTTCAGTGAAATATTACCTCTCGGACAGCCCCATGGAGGAGGATATGTACCGCACACTGGTCGGACAGAGCGGAGCAAACTATCTGTATGAGAACCGCTTCTGGCTGCCTGTCGGATATATGATCAGCCGCGAGCTGGCCGAGGACTGGGAGCCGGACAGACAGTACCGTTCCCGCTCGCTCAATGCGTTTGCAGCCGCGGCGGGCGGAGGAGGAAACCTGCTGGACAAGCAGTACTGTGAGAGTCAGACCGATCCGGGCAGCACCGTGATCACGGTTCCGGAGGATGGCTTTTACTATGCGGTGTATGACAGCTGCAGCTCCGACACCCTCACGGTGAAGCGCAGCGACGGCTGGAGCCAGCGCTATTCCAAGACGACTCACCGCTATCTGATTGAGCTCGGCGCGTGCCGGGCGAATGATACCGTGGAGATCACGAACCGGAAGGAGGAGGAAATCTACTTCACGCTGTACCGGTTAAATGAAGCAAGCCTGCAGCAGGCATACGAGGCATTGAACCACCAGACACTCACTGTGGATACGGTCAGTGACCGTGAAATCCGCGGCCATATCAGTGTGAGTGAGCCGGGGAGGCTGGTGCTCTCCATTCCGGCGGACATGGGCTGGAGCCTTCGCGTGGACGGTGAGCCCGCGGAAATATCCGCGTGGAATTCCCTGATCAGCGTCGAGCTTGCGCAGGGCGGGCATGAGATTGAGCTGAATTACACAACTCCGTATATTCGGGAGGGTGCGGCATTGAGCGCCGCCTGTGTGCTGCTGTTTGCCGTCTATGCGGCGGGCAGAAGGCGAAAAAAGGAGGGGCGAAGCCTGCAATGAAAAAGAAAATCAGTATTGTTGTGCCCATGTACAATGAGGAGAAGGCGCTTCCCGCGCTGTACGAGGAGTTAAACCGGGTGAGCGCCGGCCTGCCTGACTACGAGTTTGAGTATCTGTTTGTCAATGACGGATCGGGCGACGGGACCCTCGCCGTGCTCCGTGAGCTCGCCGCAAAGGATGAGCATGTGCGCTATCTGTCCTTCTCGCGCAATTTCGGGAAGGAGGCGGCGCTCTATGCAGGGCTGTCCAACGCATCCGGCGACTATGTGGCGACAATGGATGCGGATCTGCAGGACCCGCCGGCCCTGCTTCCGCAGATGCTGGAAATGCTCGAGGAGGGGCTTTGCGACAATGTGGCGAGCCGCAGGGTGAACCGGAGGGGGGAGCCGCTGATCCGCTCCCTGTGCGCGCGCTTGTTTTACCGTTTGCTGCGGCGGATTTCCGAGATTGATATCGCGGACGGCGCGAGGGATTACCGGCTGATGAGCCGGCCGATGGTGAATTCGATCCTCTCTCTGGGCGAGTACAACCGCTTTTCCAAGGGGATTTTCGCGTGGGTCGGCTATGAGACCAAATGGCTGGAATTCGAGAACGTGGAGCGTGCCGAGGGAGAGACGAAGTGGAGCTTTTTTAAGCTTTTACGCTACTCGATGGATGGCATCATGAATTTTTCAAATACGCCGATTCGGATTTCTTCCTATCTGGGGCTTGTGCTTACATTTATCTCCTTTATCGCAATTATGGTTGTGGTGATCCGGGCGCTGGTGTTCGGCGATCCGGTGGCGGGCTGGCCGTCTCTGGTGTGTATTATCACCTTCATCGGCGGAATACAGCTGTTCTGCATGGGAATTATGGGCCATTATATCTCCCGGACATACATGGAAGTCAAGCGCAGGCCGCACTATATCGTGAAGGAGACGAACTGCGAACACGTGGAGTTAAATCGTTAAAAAACAGGGTTTACGAAACGGGTAAAACAATGTTATAATTTTTATGTTTGAGCGCAGAGAAAAGAAAAGGAGATCTGACTATGAATAAGGAGAACAGGAAACTGGCGCAGGAGCGCAGGGCGCAGCAGAGGAACAGACAGGAGCGAAAAAAGAGGCTGATGGATTTCCTCGGGCTTTGGGTTCCGGTTGTGCTGATCGTGGCAGTCATTGTTGTGCTGATCGTGGCGATTGCAACCTCCGGTGGTACGGGAAATGACGAAGATGACGGCTTTACCTACATCGACGAGAGCGGGAATGAGGTGACGGTCGGCGATATGAGCGAGGTGGACGGCGACGATGACGGAGCTGATGACGGAGACGTCACGCTGGATGAGACGGACGGGCGTGTGGTTGAGGACGGCGATATTGTCAATATCGACTATGTCGGGAAAATAGACGGCGTGCCTTTTGAGGGAGGCGATACGAAGGGAAACGGCGCGGATCTTGAGATCGGTTCCGGCTCGTATATCGACGGCTTTGAGGATGCCATCATCGGCCACAAGGTGGGAGAGACCTTCGACCTTACGGTGACGTTTCCGGACCCGTATCTGAACAATCCCGACATGTCGGGCAAGGAGGCTGTGTTTACAACTACCATCAACGGAGTTTATGAATGATATTCAATTAAAAGAAAGGGGAACAAAAATGAAAAGAAGGAAAGCAGCTGCACTGCTGGCGCTGGCATCCATGATGCTGGTTCTGCCGGCCTGCACCAAGACGGAGCCGACAGGAGGAACAGGAACGGAGTCACAGTCGCAGTCGGAGACAGGAAACACAGAATCGGAGGGCGATACGAACATGGACAGCGCAATCAGTGAAGCAATCAGACAGGAGACACAGCCGGTGGACACGGAGATTCCGACCCAGACAGACACGGGGGATACCTCGGAGAACGGGCGCGAGGCGACCGCTGAGATCAGTGACAAGATCAACGTCAAGTATATCGTCCCGAAGGATGCGGAGGCGGGGAAGATCGAGCATATTTCCTATATCGCCCACGACTACTTTGGCGACGGAGCGGAGATCACAAAGGAGGCATATGTGTATCTGCCCTACGGCTACAGCGAGGACAAGAAGTACAACGTGCTCTATCTCATGCACGGCATCGGCGGCGATGAGAAGGAGTGGGGCATGACGGGCAGCACCTCCAGAGTCAAGCTCATCATGGACAATCTGGCATACTACGGGGATATTGAGCCCTTTATCGTCGTGACACCCAACGGGCGCTCGGCGGCGAACCACGCAAAGAGCGGCTCCGATATGAACTCCTTCTATGTGTTCGGGCAGGAGCTGCGCAACGACCTGATTCCCTATATTGAGAGCCATTACTCCACTTACGCGGAGTATGATGAGAACGGCTACGACCTCACCGCCGCGAGAAAGCACCGCGCGATGGCGGGCCTGTCCATGGGCGGCATGCAGACCATCAACATCGGGATCGGCGAGTGCGTGGACATTATCGGATATTTTGGCGCGTTTTCCGCAGCGCCCACGAGCAACGCGGCGACGAAGACCGCGAGCATCTTAAAGGACAACACCTACGAGATCTACTATTTTTACAATATCTGCGGCAAAAGCGACGGGATTGCACTGAGC
>CAZNQZ010000056.1:0-636 GCA_964575245.1 uncultured Lachnobacterium sp.
ACTGGATGTTGAATTTCCAGTACATGTCCGACGAGTACGTCAAAATGTACAAAAACTCCAAGCTGATCGGCGACGGCAAGGAGCCGGATATCTATATCTTCTCCGATCCGCAGTGGGCGCCGCACGATGCGCCGGATGTGGACTACAGCTGCCTGAGCGACCCGCTTACGCTGTGCTATTTTGACACAAACCAGAACTGTGCGGCAATTCTGGGTATGAGATATTTCGGCGAGCACAAAAAGGGCACCCTGACCATGGCATGGGCTCTTGCGAACCGCAACGGCTACGCATCCTGCCACGGCGGACAGAAGGAGTACAGCCTGGAGGGCGGAAAGAAGTTCGTCGCTTCTGTCTACGGTCTCTCAGGCTCCGGCAAGTCCACCCTGACCCACGCAAAGCACGGCGGGAAATATGACGCCTTCGGCGGCATCAAGGTGCTTCACGACGACGCGTTTATCATCAACACCGATACCTGCGCCTCCATCGCACTGGAGCCGACCTATTTTGACAAGACGGCGGACTACCCGACCGGCTGTCCGGACAATGAGTATCTGCTGACGGCGCAGAACTGCTCCGCGACCATGGACGAGAACGGCAAAATCCAGCTTGTGACTGAGGATATCCGCAACGGCAACG
>CAZNQZ010000056.1:646-1266 GCA_964575245.1 uncultured Lachnobacterium sp.
AACGGTCGTGCAATCAAATCCAAGCTGTGGTCTCCGAACCGCGTTGACAAGATTGACGCTCCGGTCAATGCAATTTTCTGGATTATGAAGGACCCGTCCATTCCTCCGGTTGTGAAGCTGAAGGGATCGGCCCTCGCTTCTGTCATGGGAGCAACTCTTGCTACCAAGACGTCCACCGCGGAGCGTGTTGCCGCCGGGACAGACTTAAATGCACTGCGCATTGTTCCCTATGCAAACCCGTTCCGCACCTATCCGCTGGTGAACGATTATGAGAAGTTCAAGAAGCTGGTGGAGGAGAAGAACGTAGACTGCTATATCGTCAACACCGGCGATTTCATGGGGACCAAGTGCAAGCCTGCGGACACTCTGGGAATTCTGGAGACCATCGTTGAGGGCAAAGCAAAGTTTGAGAAGTGGGGTCCTTTTGAGGATATCGAGATCATGTACGACTGGTCCGGGAAGACCGCGGACTTTACGCCGGATCTGAACAATGCGGAGTACCGTGCGGCGTTAAAGAGCGCGATGGAGAACCGCGTGAAGGCCGTCGAGGATTTCGCCGTGAAGAAGGAGGGATACGACAAGCTCCCGGATGAGGCGCTGGCAGCACTGAAAAAATTGGT
>CAZNQZ010000056.1:1276-8524 GCA_964575245.1 uncultured Lachnobacterium sp.
GAAACTACATGAATTTTGTTGTTGCATTGTCGCCTGTTTTACAGTATAATGAACTCAGCTACAAAAGATAAACCGGCACGAAAGACAAAGCAGAACAATTATTTCAACTCTACAGCCTGGGATGTTCGACAATCCTGCTATTTAGAACCTACATTTATTTTTAACGGGATTCCTATATGAGCTGTTGGATGTCAGGCCGCCTCGTATCAGTGGAAGGCAGAAGGCAGACTGCGGTTACCCACCTGGCTTTGGCTAGGAGTCTAAATTTCAGGAACCGGCACCTTGGGTTTTTTCGAAAGAGGAATTCGGTAAGGTACAAAAGACCTTAAAGTACAGAAGACTCTAAAGTACGAAAGATTCCTTATATACAAAAGATTGCGAAGTACAAAAGAGACAGGGAGCTACGGGAGTAGCTCCCTGATTTTCTATGTTGCGGAGCTATTTGTGGCATCATAGTACAATAGGGAATCTGGGGGAGTGAGAATGAGACGAAAAGAATGGGTGCGCTGGCTGGGCGCTTTTGTGCTGACGGCCTGCGCTATTTCGGCGATGGTCTATGCGATCCTTGCCGCGCGGCGCGCAGAGGCCGCCGCACAGGATGATGGCAATGAGATGACAGAGCACAGGGTGGAAGAGGGAAGGATCGAAAATGCATATATTGAGAGCTTACAGGACGGAGTGCTTACCGCGTGGTATGCGGGAGGCGCGCACGAGTATCCCGCAAGGCTGGACACTCCCTATACGGGGATTGCGGATCTCGAGATCCGGGATGGGGCGATTGTTCAGGTGAACGCGAAGACAGCTTCGATTGAGGGAACGCTGGACAGCTACACGGACAGCGCCGTACAGATCAGCGGCTACAAAAAGCTTCCCTATGAGGGAGAGCTCCCGGTGTATGTGTTGGAGGAGGGGGAGGTGAGCCAGAAGTCGCTCGGGGATCTGGTGATCGGGACGTCCCAGATGACGCTGGTGGTGGCATACGGAAAGGCCTGTGCACTCCTGCAGTATCGAAGGGATGTGTATGAGAACATCCGCGTGCTGATTAAAAACGGGGAGAAAAAGACATACAAAAATTTCTTTCTCACCGGGGAGAGCGCCTATCAGGCGGGGGAGCAGGAGAGAAAGGCAAATAAGGTTACCAACGTGGAAAAGTTCCTGCAGGAGAGCCCGGTGGGGGACGAGGTGCGATTTACTTCGCAGGAGGGGCTGCTTTTCCTCTGCGATAAGGACGGAGCGGCCATCGGGAACGGCTATGAAGGCGATTTTCTGGTGCGGAAGGAGGAGGAGGGCTATGTGCTCATCAACGAGGTGCCGATTGAGACGTACCTGCGCTATGTGGTACCCTCGGAGATGCCGACCTACTTCTCCTACGAGGCGCTGAAGGCACAGGCGGTGTGCGCCCGCACCTTTGCCTACCGGCAGATGCGCGATCATACATATGCTGCCTACGGGGCGAATCTGGATGACAGCACCGCCTTTCAGGTTTATCACGCGGCGGGCCCGTATGAGATCACGGACCGGGCCGTCCGTGATACGGAGGGGATTGTGCTCACATACAAGGGGGAGCTGATCGACTGCTATTACTACTCAACAGGGAGCGGCTGCTCGGAAAATCTCGAGGTCTGGAATACCGATTCGCCGGATTATCTTGTGGCGGAAAACCGCACGTCGGAGAAGACGGGGGATCTGTCGGACGCGAAGGGCTTCCACGCATTTATCTCGGGAAAGCCGGACAGCTATGAAGCGGGTTCCCCCTATTACCGATGGAAGGCGGAGGTGTCGGCCACACTGGGGATGGATGAGCAGTACGGGAGATTGAAGAGGGTGAGGGTTGACAAGCGCAGCTCCTCCGGTTATATCCGGTCCCTCACGGTCGTGTTTGAGAGCGGGGAGCGCACCTACAACAGGGAGAATGATATCCGTTTTGCTCTTGGAAAATACGTTCGGAATGTGACGCTGGCGGATGGGAGGGTGCTCAGCCAGCCAGGCTCTCTGCCGAGCGCATGTTTTGAGGTGGAGAGCCAGTCGAATGGTAGAATTCTTCTGCGCGGAGGCGGTTTCGGGCATGGGATCGGTATGAGCCAGTACGGCGCGGAGGGAATGGCAAAGGCGGGAAAGGGCTGGCAGGAGATTCTTACATATTACTACCGGGGTGTGGAGATTGTTGAATTGGGGTAACAGTTCAACCTGCAACTGCGCACTTGCTGCGCAGTTAGCAGCCAGTAAAGTGCAACAGCCAAGAATCCGCCCCTTTGCCGCAGGCGAATAAAAAACCTTGCAATGGGACGAATCTTGTGCTAAAATGACACAAAAGTAAAAGGCTGTGATCGTGATACAGTAGCGCTCAACACCCCTTCAGAGAGAGGAGACCATCGGCTGGAAGTCGCCTCAGGTTCAGGCTGGGCGGCGAATTTCGCACGGGAGCTGCGCGGAGGAATTGCCAATGCGGTCGGGCTGGTTCGACCGGTGAGGCGGAGTAGTCCGCGACGGGGGCTGCACGTTAAGCAGAAGCGAGTGTCCGCAGACCGGGTATGCCCGATCGCGGGAATCGGGGTGGTAACGCGGATTTATTTCGTCCCCTGCGGCATATGCCGCAGGGGATTTTCTATGCGCAGGGGCGATATCTATCCCCTACCCGATTTGACAAAACTTGTATCTGTCCGACATGGATGCCACAAGATTTGGTAAATAAGTACTATTTTTGCAAGACTTCATCGAAAAGGAGAACACAATGAAAGAAAAGCTGCAGAAAATCAGGGAAAAGGCGATCGCTGAGATTGAGGGCTCGCAGGGGCTGGAGCGGTTGAACGAGGTTCGCTCTGCGATTCTCGGGAAGAAGGGCGAACTCACCGCTGTTTTAAAGGGGATGAAGGACGTGGCGCCGGAGGATCGCCCGAAGGTTGGCCAGTGGGTGAACGAGGCGAGGAATGCCATTGAAGACCTGCTCGCGGAAAAAATGAAAAAGCTGGAGACAGAGGCGTTATGCCGCAAATATGAGAGTGAAAAGATTGATGTCACGATGCCGGCGAAGCAGCACAGGGCGGGCAGGCTGCACCCGGTGACTCAGGTGAAAAACCAGCTGGTGGACATCTTTGGCTCTATGGGGTTTGAGGTCTATGAGGGCACGGAGGTCGAGACGGATTTTTATAATTTCACGGCGCTCAATGTTCCGAAGGACCATCCGGCCCGCGACATGCAGGACACGTTTTATCTGTCGCCGGAGTTTCTGCTGACAACCCAGACCTCCGCCGGACAGATTCATGTGATGGAGGAGAAAAAGCCGCCGATTAAGGTCATCTGCCCGGGCAAGGTGTTCCGCTCGGACGACGACGCCACTCACTCGCCGATGTTCTGCCAGATGGAGGGGCTTGTGGTTGATAAGGGCATCACACTCTGCGACCTGAAGGGGAATTTGGATCTGTTTGTTCAGAGGATTTTCGGTGAGGGCACGACCACGCGCCTCAGGCCCTCTTACTTTCCGTTCACAGAGCCGTCGGTGGAGGTGGACGTGAGCTGTTTTCAGTGCGGCGGCAAGGGCTGCAAGCTCTGCAAGGGAACCGGATGGATCGAGGTTCTGGGGGCGGGTGTGGTGAACACCAAGGTGTTAAAGGGCTGTGGAATCGACACGGAAATTTACAGCGGTTTTGCCTTTGGAATCGGCATGGACCGCATCGCGATGCTCAAGTATGGCATCAACAATATCAAGCTGCTGTTTGAGTCGGATCTGCGCGTGCTGGATCAGATCGACGATTGAGGGAGGGAGAGCTATGTTAGTACCGTTAAGCTGGTTAAAGGAGTATGTAGAGATTACGATTGCGCCGGAGGAGCTGGAGGAAAGACTGTTCTCCTGCGGATTTGAGGTGGAGGAGCGGTATGAGCTCGGAAGGGATATCGACGGTGTCGTTGTCGGCGCGGTCACAGCCTGCGAGCCGATCCCGGAGACGCACTTAAGCCTGTGCCAGGTGGATGCCGGAGCTCACGGCAGCTTTCAGGTCTGCTGCGGCGCGGACAATGTGCGGGCGGGGGGAAAGTTCCCCTTAGCTCTGGTGGGAGCCCATGTGTACGCCACGGCGAAGGATCATGTGACCGTTGAGGGCATCATGCAGATCAAAAAGGGCAAGCTCAGGGGCTATGAGTCCGTCGGGATGCTCTGCTCCGGCACGGAGCTGGGGCTCACAGAGGATCTGTATCCGGGGGCGGGCTACAACGGTCTTCTGGTTTTGCCGGAGGATGCGGAAGTTGGGGCCGATGTCAAGCCGATTCTGGGACTGGACGACTGGATGTTTGACATTGCGGTCACGGCCAACCGCCCGGACTGCCAGAGCATTTTCGGCATTGCCCGGGAGGTGGCGGCAGCGCTGGGCAAGGAGGTAAGGACACCCGCGCTGGACTATCAGCCGACCGATGTGAAAAAGGAGGGCTTTACCGTGACGGTGGAGGCCGCTGATTTGTGCCCGCGCTATATCGGCCACTATGTCTACGACGTCAAAATCGGGCCAAGTCCCGCATGGATGCGCCGCCGTCTGGCGCTGGTGGGAATCGGTTCCATCTCCAATATCGTGGACATCACCAACTATATTTTGAAAGAGCTGGGACAGCCAATGCACGCCTTTGACTACAATTATCTCGGGGGGAACCAGATCAACGTCCGTCGCGCGAGAGAAGGGGAGAGAATCGTGACATTAGACGAGAAGGAGTTTGCGCTGACCTCCGCGAATCTTGTGATCTGCGACGGCGCCAAGCCGGTGGCTCTCGCCGGGATTATGGGCGGGCTGAACTCCGAGATACTGGATACCACCACAGAGGTGGTGTTTGAGGCGGCGAAGTTTGTCCACGACAATATTCGCAAGACCTCCCGGGCGCTGGGGCAGTCCTCGGACTCGAGCGCCCTCTATATCAAGGGGGTCTGCGAGTACACCACGGTGATGGCGATGAAGCGCGCGCTGCATCTGATTGAGGAGCTGGGCTGCGGGAAGGTGAGCGCTACCCATGCGGAGGCCTCTGTGGGCAATTCCGTGGAGCCACGGACAATGACCGTCAGTGTGAAACAGGTCAACGGCGTGCTGGGCATTGAGGTGCCGGACGAGGATATTCTGCGCATTTTAAAGGCATTGAATTTTGATCCCGTGCGAAACGGCGATGAGCTGACCCTGCAGATTCCCGCATACCGCGAGGATATGGAATCCTATCCGGATGTGGCGGAGGAGCTGATCCGCATGTACGGCTATGAGCACGTGAAGGGAACCTTTCTGCCCACGGCGGCGGTGACTGCCGGGGGGTTAAATCTTCGCCAGAGGACGGAGCTTAAATTAAAGCGCGCGCTCTGCGGGGCCGGGGCCTGCGAGGGCATGCACTACTCCTTTTTCTCGCCGTCGGATCTGAACCTTCTGCGTCTGCCGGAGGATGCCGAAGAGCGGAAGGCGATCGAGCTCTTAAACCCGATCAATGTGGATCTATCCCTGATGCGCACGACGCTTGCGCCGCAGATGCTGCGGGCGGTCGCGAGAAATCAGAAGCGCGGAATCCTCGAGGGGCGTATCTTTGAGCTCGGGAAACGCTTTATTCCGAAATCCCTGCCGCTGACAGAATATCCGGACGAGCGGGAGACTCTCTGTGTCGGGGTCTTCGGAAAGGAGGAGTCCTTCTTCACTCTCAAGGGCTTTGCGGAGACGGTTGCCGAGACGCTGGGGCTCACCTTCACCTACGAGGCAGGGGCAAAACCGTTTCTGCACCCGTACCAGACGGCGGAGGTTTTCTGTGAAGGGGAATCTGTCGGCTATCTCGGCACTGTCGCCTATGAGATCGCAGATGAGCTGGATATGCGCGTGCCGGCATATCTGATGGAGCTGGATGTAAAGACGCTCTCTCAGTGGTACGGAAAGCCGCAGGTCTTTGTGCCGCTGCCGAAATATGCGGAGGAGAAAAGAGATTTTGCCTTTGTGGCGGACAAAGGAATTACCTGTGCGCAGATTGAGACGGCAATCCGCGAGTCCTGCAGCTATGTGACGGACATCCATCTGTTCGATGTCTACGAGGGTGTCCAGCTCGGCGCGGACAAGAGGAGTATGGCGTTTTCTGTAGTCTTTACGCCGAAGGAGGAGGAGTTCACCTCTGAGATGGTGGAGGGCTATGTCAAGAAGATCCTGAAGAATCTGGAGCGCGGACTGAATGTCACGCTGAGGGCATAGAGCCATGAAGGTCAGTGATTTTGATTACGAGCTGCCACAGGAGCTGATCGCGCAGGATCCGCTTCCCACCCGCTCGGATTCCCGGCTCATGGTGCTTGGCCGGGCCGACGGGAGGGTGGAGCACAGACAGTTTACCGATATTTTGGACTACCTTGCGCCGGGGGACTGCCTTGTGCTCAACAACACGCGGGTGATCCCGGCGAGGCTTTACGGCGTGAAGGAGGACACGGGGGCGCAGGTCGAGGTGCTTCTGCTCAAAAGAAGGGAAAACGATGTCTGGGAGGCGCTTGTGCGGCCAGGAAAGAAATTGAGACCGGGAGCCCGCGTGCGCTTCGGGGACGGGCTCCTCACGGGAGAGATCGTGGAGGTGGTGGAGGAAGGGAACCGTCTGGTGCGCTTTCACTACGAGGGAATCTTTGAGGAGCTTTTGGACCGCCTCGGGCAGATGCCCCTGCCGCCCTATATCACGCATGAGCTGCGGGATAAAAACCGTTACCAGACGGTATATGCCAGACACGACGGGTCTGCCGCAGCCCCTACGGCGGGGCTTCACTTTACGGAGGAGCTGCTGGGGAAGGTGCGAAAGAAGGGCGTTCAGATCGCGGAGGTGACGCTGCATGTCGGGCTTGGCACCTTCCGCCCGGTGAAGGCGGAGCAGGTGCTGGACCACCACATGCACTCGGAGTTTTATCAGGTGTCCGCTGAGGCGGCAGAGACGATCAACCGCGCGAAGCGCGAAGGCCGCCGGGTGATCTCCGTGGGCACCACAAGCACGCGCACCCTCGAGTCCGCCGCGGACGAGAATGGTTTTTTGTGCGAAAAGAGCGGGTGGACGGATATTTTTATCTATCCGGGCTATCAGTTTCGGGTGATCGACGGGCTGATTACCAACTTCCATCTGCCGCAGTCTACGCTGATTATGCTCGTATCCGCCTTCGCCGGGCGGGAGCAGGTGCTGAATGCTTACCGCGAGGCGGTGCGCGAGAGATACCGCTTTTTTTCGTTTGGGGATGCGATGTATATTGGGTGAAGAAATGTGTAGTAGATAGTATTGGAGAGC
>CAZNQZ010000056.1:8534-9657 GCA_964575245.1 uncultured Lachnobacterium sp.
GAGAGCCGGGCTATCATAGGCCGCAGGGAGATAAGAGGATGGGGGTGAAAAAATGGGCGATATCATGACGGCAAAGGAAGCGGCAATGCGATGGGGGATCACGGAGCGGCGGGTCACTGTCCTGTGCAGGGAGGGCCGGATAGAGGGGGCTTATAAAAAGGGTCGTGGCTGGGTTATTCCTGCAGATACCGAAAAGCCTGCGGACAGCAGGCTTAAAAACGGTGCGTACAGAAAGGGAAGGATGCCATCTGATTTGCCGATGCCGATTGGAATTTCAGATTATCGCCTGGCCTCGTCGGAGTACTACTATGTCGATAAAACCATGATGATCAAGGAGTTTCTGGACGAGAGGCCCATGGTGTCATTGTTTACCCGCCCGCGCCGTTTTGGCAAGACCCTGAATATGGATATGATTCGTACCTTCTTTGAAAAGACAGACGAGGATACCTCCGTTTATTTCAGGAATAAAAAGATATGGGCCTGCGGTCAAAAATATCGGGATTATCAGGGGAAATACCCGGTGATTTTCATCACCTTTAAAGATGTAAAACGGAATACCTGGCAGGAGGCCTATGACCAGATTTCCATGATTTTAAGACAGGAATTTGAGCGCCACAGCGAGCTTTTGGAGAGCGGACAGTGCAGTAAATATGAGAAATCATACTTTCAAAAGGTTCTGGAAGGGAAGGCTGACAGCACGGACATGATCATGTCCCTGCAAAGGCTCTCACAGATGCTGGATGAACATTATGGGACTGCGCCCATTATCATTATTGACGAGTATGATACGCCGATCCAGCAGGGGCATATGAGAGGTTTTTACGATGAAGTGATTCTCTTTATGCGCAACCTCTTTTCCGGCGGCCTGAAGGATAACAACCATCTTTCCTATGGTTTTTTAACAGGGATTCTGCGCGTGGCCAAAGAGAGTATTTTCAGCGGTTTAAATAATCTTGCGGTCAACTCCATTTTGGATTGTCGATATAGCGAGTATTTTGGGTTTACGCCGGAAGAGGTAAAAGAGATAACCCGCTATTACCATGTTGAGGAAAAATACGAGGAAATCTGCGCCTGGTACGACGGGTATCAGTTTGGGGATACGGAAATCTTTAACCCGTGGTCG
>CAZNQZ010000057.1:0-9651 GCA_964575245.1 uncultured Lachnobacterium sp.
CTCTTTTCTGTGACTTTTTTCCTATATGGAAGATCTTGACAAGTAAATCAATGCGCGATATTCTTTGAGTTGATAGTTTGATAATCAAACTATTTTATAGAAAACATTATTAAAAAGGAAAAGGAGATACCACCATGTTAGAGAAGATGAAAGAGATTATTGCAGACCAGTTGAGCATTGATGCGGCTTCCATCAGTGCGGATTCCAAATTCAAGGAGGATCTTGAGGCGGATTCCCTGGATCTGTTCGAGCTTGTGATGGCGCTGGAGGAGGAGTACGGCGTGGAGATTCCCTCCGAAGATCTGACGAATCTTCTGACCGTTCAGGATGTGATGGATTATCTGAAGGATAAGGGCGTAGAGGATTAAAATATGAAGACAAGAGTGACTGAGCTCCTCGGGATCGAGTATCCGATCATTCAGGGCGGCATGGCATGGGTGGCGACGCACGAGCTCGCCAGCGCGGTGTCCAACGCCGGAGGTCTGGGCATCATCGGCGCGGGCGGAGCGCCCGCTTCATGGGTCAGGGAACAGATTCAGGCGGCGAAGCGCGAGACAGACCGTCCGTTTGGAGTAAATCTCATGCTGATGAACCCTGAGGCGGACGCCATTGCACAGGTGCTCGCCGAGGAGCAGGTGAAAGTGGTCACCACGGGAGCCGGGAATCCCGCCCAGTACATGGAGATGTGGAAAAAGGCGGGAATTAAGGTCATTCCGGTAGTTGCCAGCGTGGCCCTCGCAAAACTTATGGAGCGCGGCGGTGCGGATGCAGTCGTGGCGGAGGGGACGGAGTCCGGCGGGCACATTGGTGCCGCCACTACCATGACGCTGGTTCCTCTGGTGGCGGATGCTGTGGAAATTCCGGTGATTGCCGCGGGCGGCATTGCGGACGGAAGAGGTCTTGCGGCGGCATTTATGCTTGGCGCTGAGGCGGTTCAGATGGGGACGAGGTTTGTCGTCGCAACGGAGTCCATTGTTCACGGGAACTATAAGGAGCGTGTGATCAAGGCGAAGGATATTGATTCCGAGGTGACGGGGCGCTCGACCGGACATCCGATCCGGGTGCTGCGCAACAAGATGACTCGTGAATATTTAAGGCTGGAGCAGGAGGGAGCGTCTCTGGAAGAGCTGGAGCAGCTCACCCTCGGCGCGCTCCGGAAGGCAGTGGTGGAGGGCGATGTCGTCAACGGCAGCGTGATGGCGGGACAGTCGGCCGCGCTCGTCAAAAAGCAGGAGTCCTGCGCGGAGATTATTGCCGACGTGATGAACACGGCAAAAGCGCTGATGCCGGCCCTGTGAAAGCAATGATTAAGGAGAAATGAGGATGAAACGAGTATTTATGTTTCCGGGCCAGGGCTCCCAGTATGTGGGCATGGGCAGGGAATTTTACGATGCCATGCCGGAGTGCCGGGAGGTGTACGAGCTTGCCAGTGAGGTGACCGGGCTGGATGTGGCGTCTCTCTGTTTTGAGGAGAATGAGAAGCTGAACATCACCGAGTACACACAGATCTGTATGCTGACCACCGAGGCGGCGGTTTATGCGGCGCTCAGCGAGCGGGGAATTGAGCCGGATGCCACTGCGGGCCTAAGTCTGGGCGAATATGGCGCGCTGATTGTATCTGGCGCGATGACCATGAGGGATGCCTTTTCCGTGGTGCGCAAACGCGGAATTTATATGCAGGAGGCGTATCCCCTGGGCGGAGCCATGTCTGCAGTCTTAGGGCTGGATGCGGAGAAGATCGCTGAAATCTGCGAGAAAACGGCAGAGGAGAGCGGTATGGTGGTATCCGTGGCGAACTACAACTGTCCGGGGCAGATCGTGATTACCGGGGAGGAGCCCGCGGTGGAGATGGCAGGTGAGGCATGTCAGGAGGCGGGAGCTAAGCGCATAGTCCCCCTGAAGGTCAGCGGGCCGTTTCACTCGGCACTTCTGGCGAGCGCAGGCCGTCGGTTGAGCGAGGCATTGGCGGAGACAGAGATTCATCCGATCCGGATTCCTTATCTCACGAATGTGACCGCGGATTATGTTCGCGAGGCGGGGGAGGTAAAGGACTATCTCGTGCGTCAGGTGTCCTCATCCGTGCGCTGGCAGCAGACCGTTGAGCGTCTGATCGCGGACGGCGTCGAAGAGTTCGTAGAGATTGGACCGGGGCGCTCTCTGTCCGGCTTCATGAAAAAGATCAATCGTGACGTGGCCAGCATAAACATTGACACAATGGAGGATTTCATTAAATATGTTGACAGGTAAAAATGCGCTGGTGACCGGGGCTGGAAGAGGAATCGGCAGGGCGATCGCCAGAGAGCTTGCGGCGAACGGAGCCTATGTGGTCATCAATTACAACGGCTCCCGGGGTGCTGCCGAAGAGACTCTCGCAGCTATCGTGGAGGCGGGCGGACATGGCGAGCTTTTTCAGTGCAGCGTGGCAGACTATACAGCCTGCGGTGAGATGATCACAGAGCTTGTGAAAAGGCTGGGGCACATTGATATTCTTGTGAACAACGCGGGAATCACGAGGGACGGTCTTGTCATGAAGATGAGCGAGGAGGAATTTGACGCGGTCATCAACACAAACCTGAAAGGCTGTTACAATACGATCCGGCATTTATCCCGTTATCTGTTGAAGCAGCGATCCGGGAAAATCATCAATATCTCCTCCGTGTCCGGAATCATGGGCAACGCCGGACAGGCCAATTATTCCGCCAGCAAGGCCGGGGTCATCGGCCTGACGAAGGCGGTTGCGAAGGAACTCGCCAGCCGCGGCATCAATGTCAATGCGGTTGCTCCGGGATATGTGGAGACGGATATGACAGGCGTGCTCCCCGACAGTGTGAAGAGCGGTCTTCTGGCGCAGATCCCGCTCGGGAGGACGGGAAAGCCGGAGGATATTGCAAAAGCTGTTGTATTTCTTGCGTCCGCAAACGCGGATTACATCACGGGACAGGTGCTGTCTGTGGACGGCGGGATGACCTGATCGTATACAGGAGGTTTGGAATGAGTAGAAGAGTTGTTGTGACCGGAATGGGGGCAATTACCCCGATCGGGCTGAATGTGGACGATTTCTGGAGGAATGTGAAGGCGGGAACCGTCGGCTTTGGGGAAATCACAAAATTTGATGCCAGTGAATATAAATGCCGCATGGTGGCCGAAGTCAAGGGCTTTGATGCGAAGGAATTTATGGAACCCAAGACTGCCAAGCGCATGGAGCTTTTTTCCCAGTATGCGGTGGCTGCGGCGGGCGAGGCGGTCAGGGACGCAGGACTTGATATGGATAAGGAGGATTGCTACCGCGTGGGAACAGCCATCGGTTCCGGCGTGGGCAGTATGCAGGCCATGGAGCGTGAGCACATCAAGCTGATGGAGAAAGGCCCGGGGCGCGTCAATCCGCTCTTTGTGCCGTTAATGATTTCCAACATGGCGGCTGGCAATGTGTCCATTCAGTATGGCCTGAAGGGGAAATCCATCAATGTTGTGACGGCCTGCACCTCCGGGACAAACAATATCGGCGAAGCCTTCCGCACGATCCAGTACGGCGAGGCGGACGTCATGGTGGCCGGAGGGGCGGAGGGTGCGGTATGCCCGATGTCGATTGCGGGCTTCACTGCGCTGACCGCGCTCTCTGCAGTGGATGACCCGGCCAGATGTTCCCTTCCCTTTGATAAAAACCGCAGCGGTTTTGTGATGGGCGAGGGCGCGGGTATCGTGGTGCTCGAGGAATTGGAGCACGCGAAGGCGCGGGGCGCGAAAATCTATGCGGAGGTCGTGGGTTACGGCTGTTCCTCGGACGCGTTCCACATCACTTCGCCGCAGGAGGATGGCGAGGGCGCGGCGCGCGCGATGATCAATGCGATGGAGGATGCCGGTGTCGCCCCTGCGGATGTGACCTACATCAACGCGCACGGAACCGCCACGCATCACAATGACCTCTTTGAGACGAGGGCGATGAAGCTCGCGTTTGGTGAGCATGCGAAGGATCTCAAAATCAATTCCACCAAATCCATGATCGGACATCTGCTGGGAGCAGCAGGTGCGGTGGAGTTTATCACCTGCGTGAAGGAGATCGAGGAAGGCTTCATCCACCGGACGGTCGGCTATGAGACCCCCGACGAGGAGTTGGACCTGAACTATTGCAGGGATTCCTACGAGGAGGAAGTGCCCTACGCGCTCTCGAACTCGCTGGGCTTTGGCGGGCACAATGCCAGCATTCTCCTGAAAAAATACACTGGGTAAGGAGGCGCGGAAGATGCCGGAAAACACAACGAAACTGACCACGCAGGAGATCATGGAAATACTGCCTCACAGGCAGCCGTTTCTCCTGATCGATACCATTGAGGAATTGGTTCCCGGCGCGCGCGCGGTAGCCAAAAAGAATGTAACCTTTAATGAGCCGTTTTTCGCGGGACATTTTCCGGGGAATCCGGTAATGCCGGGAGTGCTGATTGTCGAGGCGCTGGCGCAGACCGGGGCAGTGGCAATTTTGTCGCAGCCGGAATGGAAGGGTAAAACCGCATATTTTGCAGGGATCAGTCAGGCAAAGTTCAAGCAGAAGGTTCTTCCCGGAGACACGCTGATGCTGGAGACGGAGATCATTAAGGTGAAAGGCCCCATCGGGGTCGGGAAGGCTGTGGCGCGTGTGGATGGAAGGCTGGCGTGCTCTGCGGAGCTGACGTTTGCCATCGGATAGTGAGGAGTGAGTGCGCTATGTTTAAAAAAAATAGTAAGGCCATTAAAAATGAAGAAGAGGCAGTTGAGATGATTGAGTGCCCCGACTGTAAGAGGGAGCTCAACCGGGATCTCGTGGTAAAGAAAAAATATATCTGCTACGAGTGCGGCTATTATTTTCGTGTCCGCGCGAAGAATCGCATCCGAATGGTGGCGGACTCCGGAAGCTTTACCCCGTGGGATGAGGATCAGAGGACTGAAAACCCGCTCAATTTCCCGGAGTATGAGGATAAGGTGGCGGAGACGCAGGAGAAGACAGGACTCAAAGAGGGAATTATTGTTGGAAAGTGTACGATCTATGGCGAGGAGACGGTACTCGGCGTGATAGATTCCCGCTTTTTGATGGGGAGTATGGGACATGTGGTGGGCGAAAAGATCACGCTCGCGATGGAGCGAGCCACGGAGCAGAAGCTTCCGGTAATTCTTTTCTGCTGTTCCGGCGGGGCAAGAATGCAGGAGGGGATTGTTTCCCTGATGCAGATGGCAAAGACCAGCGGGGCAGTAAAGCGCCATTCGGATGCGGGGCTTCTCTATGTGCCTGTGCTTACGGACCCGACGACCGGAGGAGTTACGGCGAGCTTTGCCATGCTCGGAGATATTATTCTGGCGGAGCCGAAAGCACTCATTGGCTTTGCCGGCCCTCGTGTGATTGAGCAGACGATCGGCGAGAAGCTGCCGGAGGGTTTCCAGAGATCGGAATTTCAACTGGAGCACGGCTTTGTGGATGCCATCGTAGAGCGCGAAAACCTCAAGCTGTATCTGCATCAGCTGTTAAAAATGCATGGAGAGAGAACGGGCTTCGCGAATTTTGACCCGCTGCGCGCGGATGACAGCTATGAACCCACCGAGCTGATGAAGGAGCGCAGTGCCAAGGCAAAGCTTTTGGATGCGTGGGACAAAGTGACAGCCGCGCGCCAGATGAAGCGTCTTGGCTCCGCCGATTATATTGATGCGATTTTTGATGACTTTACGGAGCTGCACGGAGACAGGGCTTTTCGGGATGACCCCGCTATTGTGGGAGGAATTGCTTATCTGGACGGTCAGCCTGTGACGGTGATCGGAGTCCAGAAGGGTAAGGATTTAAAGGATTGCGCAAAGAGGAATTACGGCATGCCATCTCCGGAAGGATACCGGAAGGCGATCCGCCTGATGAAGCAGGCGGAGAAATTCGGTCGTCCGATCATTACATTTGTGAATACCTCCGGTGCATATCCGGGCAAGGAGGCAGAGGAGAACGGTCAGGGAGAGGCGATTGCGCGAAACCTGTATGAGATGTCGGCGATCCGTGTGCCGATCCTTTGTCTGATGATTGGCGAGGGCGGAAGCGGCGGCGCACTGGCATTGGCCGTGGGCAACGAGGTGTGGATGATGGAGAATGCGACCTATTCCATCCTGTCCCCGGAGGGCTTTGCCTCCATTCTCTGGAAGGATGGAAAGCGTGCGAAGGAGGCGGCTTCCGTTATGAAGATCACCGCACTGGACTTAAAGGAGCTCCATGTCATTGACGACATTATTCCGGAGTTCGGGGGAGCGGATGAGGATGCGCTGGTTTCGATCGCGCGGTACATGAAGGGCAGGATGAAAAAATTTCTGAAGGCGCAGGATGGCAAGAGCGGGGAACAGATTGCCGGGGAACGTTATGAGAGATTCCGTATTTTCTAAGGAGGATCTATGAAAATAATAGGTATAGGAAGTGCGCTTCCGAAAAAAGTGGTGAGCAATGATGATCTGGCGAAGCTCATGGATACTTCGGACGAATGGATTCGTGAACGCACTGGAATTGTGAACCGTCATATTGCAATTGATGAGACGACGACATCCCTGTCGGTCGAAGCCGTCCAGCGGGCGCTTGCGGCGGCTAAGGTTTCCGGAGAGGAAATAGACCTGATCATTGCGGCTACCGTGTCGTCTGACCACATCTATCCGACGCTGTCCTGCGAGGTGCAGGCGGCAATCGGCGCAAAGAATGCCACAGCGTTTGACATTGGCGCGGGCTGCTCCGGTTTTCTCTTCGCACTGGGGACCGCGGATGGATATTTCCATACGGGACGCTACAAAAAGGCAGTAATTCTGGGAGCGGAGACGCTGTCTAAGATGATGGATTGGACCGACCGCAGCACCTGTGTTCTCTTCGGAGACGGTGCCGGGGCGGCCGTGCTCTCTGCGGAGGGGAGCCAGCTCAAGGCAATTACGCAGGGCTCCAACGGTTTTGAAGGGCTGGTGTTAAAGTGTGATAACCGCCCGGTCAACAACATTTTCCGCCCGCTTGGGCCGCAGACATATTCATTCACTGAGATGGATGGTCAGGCAGTGTACAAATTTGCCGTGCGTACTGTGCCGGTCGCGATTACAAAGGTGCTTGCCGAGGCTAACATGTCAGCGGATGAGGTAAAATTGTTTGTGCTGCATCAGGCGAACAAGCGCATAATTGAGTCTGTGGCGAAGCGGCTGGGACAGTCCATGGAAAAATTCCCGACGAACATGGAAAAATGTGGAAATATTTCTGCTGCCAGTGTGCCGACGCTGTTGGATCAGCTTCTTGCGGATGGAAGGCTTCAGACCGGGGATAAAATTGTCCTGGCCGGTTTCGGCGCGGGGCTTACCTGGGGAGCGTGTGCGCTTGAGTGGTAGAATGGGGCCGGGAGCCATGCAGATGACATTGGAAAACAAATTAAATGAAGCCCTCAACGAGCTGCTTGTCCGACTGTTCAAGGATATTTTAGAGATTGAGGAAAAAACTCTGATTACCGAAGAATTTCGGGATATCACGACCAACGACATGCACATCATAGAGGCTGTCGGAATCGGGGAGTCGAAAAGCATGTCGACTGTGGCAAGGCTGATGTCGGTAACGACCGGAACCCTGACTAAGGCGATCGATGCACTCTGTGAGAAGGGCTATGTGGTGCGTGAGCGCAGCAGTGAGGATAAGCGTGTGGTGAAGCTGAGTCTAACGGACCGCGGTAAGGCAGCCTACTATCATCATGAGCAGTTCCACCGCCAGATGATTCAAAACCTCTCCTCTGAGATGTCAGAGAAGGAGACGGAGGTGCTGGTCTACGCGCTGGCAAAGATGGTGGACTATTTTCAGCTCAATTATTTTGACACGAATGAGGAGTCGGAGTTTGTGGAATGGTCCAGAGTTCGGCAAAATGAGACAAAATGAAAGTTTTCAACTTTAAAAATGCGTTTTGATTGATTTATTTTGTGAAATTTTACAAAATTAAATTGAAAACGAATTTTTTGTTGTATAATCCTGCATTTTCTATTAAAATAAAACTGTTGAATCTATTAACCTTCGTTTGAGAAAAGGAGAATCAGAGATGGGATATGTTGACGAAGTCCTTGAGGCTTTAAAGAAAAAGAATGCCGCTGAACCGGAATTTCTGCAGGCAGCGGAAGAGGTGCTGGACTCTTTGCGTCCGGTCATCGAAGCGAATGAGGAGTTATATCGCAGAGAGGCGATACTGGAGCGTATTACAGAGCCGGACCGCCAGTTCATGTTCCGTGTTCCGTGGGTGGACGACAAGGGACAGGTTCAGGTAAACCGCGGCTATCGTGTACAGTTCAACAACGCGATTGGACCGTACAAGGGGGGCTTGCGTCTGCATCCATCCGTAAATCTTGGCATTATCAAATTTTTGGGATTTGAGCAGATATTCAAGAACTCTCTGACCAGTCTGCCGATCGGCGGCGGCAAGGGCGGTTCTGATTTTGACCCGAAGGGCAAGTCCGACCGTGAGATCATGGCTTTCTGCCAGAGCTTTATGACAGAGCTTGGCAAATATATCGGTGCGGATATTGACGTGCCTGCCGGAGACATTGGAACCGGCGCGCGGGAGATCGGTTACATGTTTGGACAGTACAAGAGAATCCGCGGAAGCTTTGAGGGAGTTCTCACCGGCAAGGGCCTTACCTATGGCGGTTCACTTGCCCGCACGGAGGCGACAGGATACGGCCTTCTCTATCTGACGCAGGAGCTGTTGAAGTGCCATGGCGAGTCGATGGAGGGCAAGACTGTCTGCGTTTCCGGCGCCGGAAATGTTGCGATCTACGCGATCCAGAAGGCACAGCAGATGGGAGCCAAGCCGGTGACGTGTTCTGACTCCACAGGGTGGATTTATGATCCGGAAGGAATTGACGTTGCCCTTTTGAAGGAGGTCAAGGAAGTGAAGCGTGCGCGCCTTACTGAGTATGCGGCTGCGAGAAAGAGCGCCGAGTATCACGAGGGCCGCGGCGTATGGCAGATCAAGTGTGATATCGCACTGCCCTGCGCGACGCAGAACGAGCTTTTGATCGACGATGCAAAGCAGCTTGTGGCGAACGGCTGCAAGGCAGTGTGTGAGGGCGCGAACATGCCCACCACGCTGGAGGCGACTAAGTATCTGCAGGAGAACGGCGTGTGGTTCGTCGGCGGCAAGGCTGCCAATGCGGGCGGTGTTGCAACCTCCGCGCTGGAGATGTCCCAGAACTCTGAGCGCCTGAGCTGGACCTTCGAGGAGGTTGATGCAAAGCTGCAGCAGATTATGATTAACATATACCACAATATTGATGACGCGGCGAAGCGCTACGGCAAAGAGGGCGATTACGTGGCTGGTGCCAATATCGCCGGATTTGAGAAGGTCGTAAACGCCATGCTGGCACAGGGCGTCTGCTAAAGGATAGCAGTTGTATCGGCTGTATCGAAAGGGAGATGTGCGGATATTTCTGCACATCTCCTTTTCAACCGGTTTCAGTCGTTTTTGAAAGCAAATAAAGTTTTAAAAGTTTGCATATTTTCGTTGACACACGCCCCTTTTCGTGGTATTATGATTTCTGCATTCTGTGGCATGTCTTTTTGCCGTCGTGGGAGCGCATAAAATAGAAAACAACTGCATATATGGAGAGGTATCGAAGTGGTCATAACGAGGCGGTCTTGAAAACCGTTTGTCC
>CAZNQZ010000058.1:0-9616 GCA_964575245.1 uncultured Lachnobacterium sp.
GATGAGCGTTCGCCTCACACGCGAAAGGTCAGGGGTTCGAGCCCCCTTGCTTCCACTGTGACAAGGAGGTGCCCGCTTGCGGGAGGAATCCTTATCACCCCACAAAAAATCCGGGGATATAGCTCAGCTGGGAGAGCGATGCGTTCGCAACGCATAGGTCAGGGGTTCGAGTCCCCCTATCTCCACGAAAAACAGCACCTATCCGGTGCTGTTTTTGTTATAGAACAACCGATACAGAAAACGTTTTCCCGTCATACTCCGCCGAGATCGTTCCCCCGAGGATTTGGGTGAACTGCTTGGCAATGGCCAGGCCGAGACCGGTATTTCCCTTGGTGCGGGACATATCCGTGGTGTAGAATTCGTCAAAAATGGCACTGGTATCAATCTCAGGGACATCGAGCCCGTTTTCAAAGCATAAACGGATCTTTTCGTCCGCCCTCACCGTAACCACCAGATTTCCCGTACCATGTTTGCAGGCATTGCCGATCAGGTTGTCAAATATCCGCATCAGCATATGGCGGTTGGACTCGATCATCAGCCGGTTCCGGTCGCAGCGAAAGGTGATCTCACGCTTCTGCCCACAGAAATCATCAAAATAATTGGCCATCGACTCCTGCAGAACCTCCGTCAGATTCACCGGCTCCAGCTGCGGCCGCTGATCACTGGAGATCATCCTGGACAGCTCAAAAAACGAGTCAATCAGCTCCTCCAGACGAATCAGGCGATGTTCGACAATGCAGAGTTCCCTCTCCTTTTCCTCTGCGGGCAGATCGGAATAGAGAACCAGATTCAAAAAACCCATGGCGGACGTCATTGGCGTCCGCAGGTCATGGGAAATATTCGTCATCATCTGTTCCAGATAATGGCTTCTTCGATTGTATTGTGTCCGGCTGCGGCGCGTCTCCCTCAGCAGCCTGTTGATTCTTTCGATCAACCCCGTAAGGCTCCCGTTCTCCGTGTGTACCAGCTCATTGGTCTCCTGCGAGAGTATGACGTCAAGCTGCCTTCTGATACTTCGGATCTCCTGCTTCTGCAGACAGAAAAGGATCAGAAGAAGCGTCCATCCCAACCCCAGAACCACCCACAATCCAGTCATCCGCCGTTCCTCCCTGATTTACCTGATTTCCGATTTGCGGAAGGAAACATACCCCGCCCCGAGAAACACAGCCAAAACCACTCCGCAGCACAGGCAGCACTGCAAAAAATACCCGGAGGAGGGGTTGTTGGCAAGACGGCTGATCATAGCCTGCGGCTCAAACCAGGCAACCCTGCCATCCAGCCGAAACAGAGCAATCGCCGCATAAAGCAGCAGCTGAAATACCATGAGTAGCGGAATGGTGATCACATTGAACAGGGAGGTTTTCTTTACCATAAATGCGATTCCGACCATAACAGCCATCAGTGCAAGCATTGGAGGCAGCTGGGTCAGACTGACCCTCGTAACTGTCCCAAGATCCGAGGAAAACTTCCCCTGATTCACGACCAGGTTTGCGAAGTAAGTGATGTAGGTGTTTAAAAAGAAGAAAATCAGGCATAACAGGAAGGAAAGCGCCGTCTTCGAGATAAAATATTTCTTCCTGCTGATCGCCGAGGACAGGGTGTTTTTCGCGCTTCCCGCCGAGAAGTCAACCGTAATGACCAAAACCACAATAAAAAGAAACACATAATATAGATTGGAATTGACGGAAAGAATTTCCCGGTCGAGCTCATAACCGCCCAGATCCGCGTTCAGCATGTACTCCCGCATTTCCGCGAGGGTCATATTGTTGATCCCCTCGGTAATCATCCCCTCAGAGAGCTCCTCCACTGACTGGCTCTGCTCCGCGGTATCCGATACCCCCGTCGTCATCACTTTGCCGGGTGCAATCATGTAGACCGAAAATCCAAGCATGAACAGCATAAGAATTGCCGCAATATACAAAGCCACATGTTTTGTGATGCGGTAAACATCCGATTTCATGATATTAATCATTTTTTTCCTCCTCCACAAGCGTCTTGAAATAATCCTCCAGTGAGATTCCGGTCTCCGCGATGGACGAAACATTGACATCGTTTTTCACCAGCAGCCGGTTCATCTCCTCCGAACTCACACCCTTCTGATAAATGCGGATCTCGCCGCTGTCGATGATCTTGTAGTCGGTCACGTTTCCCTCCCTCTCGATCACAGCCGCCGCGCTCTTCGTGTCTGTCGTTTTGATCGCAATACAGCGCATGCAGGCAAGATCCAGTTCTTCCTTTGTAAGCTCCTTTAAGACCCGCCCCCGGTCGATGATCAAAAACCGGGTTGCCGTCAGGTACAGCTCCGAAAGAATGTGGCTGGAAATGATAAAGGTGATCCCGCGCTCCGCATTCAGCCGCCGGAAGGTATCGCGCAGCTCGCTGATTCCGATGGGGTCAAGGCCGTTGATGGGTTCGTCGAGTATGATCAGATCCGGATTGTCCAACAGGGCAAAGGCAATCCCCAGCCGCTGCTTCATACCCAGAGAAAACTTGCGGAATTTCTTGTTCTTCACCTCCGACAGGCCCACCAAATTCAGTGCCTCGTCAATCTGTGCGCGGTCCGTAATCCCCTTTTGCAGGGAATAATATTTCAGGTTCTGCCACGCGGTCAAGCCGCCGAAAAACGCGGGATTTTCGATCAGGCAGCCGATGCGCCGCTTCTCCCTCTCCGCCTCCGGGCCTTTTTTTTGAAAGATTTCAAACTCTCCGCCGGACTTGTCGGCAAGCCCGGTAAAAATCTTCATGGCCGTAGTTTTTCCGGCGCCGTTGCGCCCGATCAGCCCATAAATATCCCCGCGGTACACCGTCATGTCCACGTGGTCGAGCGCCGTAAAATTCCGGTAATTTTTGCACAGCTTCGTCGCCTGCAGTACAATTTCACGCATATGGTTGCCTCCTCTGTTTTGAACATCTTATAGGCACATTATAGCGGACAAAGCTGAAAAAACACTGAAAGAAAGTATTAAAAAAGTCTGAAATGATTGACAACCATTATTTTTTCAGCCGATAGCCGATTCCCCACACCGTCTCGATACAGTCTCCGTCGATGCCGATTGCCTTCAGCTTTTTCCTCAGCTTGCTGATATGGACATTGAGCGTGTTATCGTCCGCGCTGTTTTCATCATCCCAAACCGCATCGTAAATCAGCGCCTTGGTGCAGACGCGGCCCACATTCTCCATCAGAAGACTTAAAAGGTCAAACTCATGCCGGGAGAGCTCCACCATTTCCCCGTGGCAGGTCAGCGAACGGGCGCTCCTGTCCAGCTCGAGCTCCCGATAATGCAATAATCCCTGCCCTGCCGTTTCCGGGCTTCTCAGCCGCGCCGCAATCCGCGCCAGCAGCTCCTCGTTGTGAAAGGGCTTGGTGACGTAATCGTCCGCCCCCAGCGCAAACAGATCAACCTTCTTACCGATATCGTGAATGGAGCTGGTAACAATCACCGGAACGGGATGCCTGGCCTTGAGCTCACTTATGATCTCTTCCCCGTTCTTTCCCGGAAGCATCAGATCCAGAAGGATCAGATCGACAGCGCTGCCGTGAACCAGCAGGCCCTCCGTGCCCGAGTAGGCGCTGACCGTGTGATAACCGTTCTGCCTCAGCAGAATCTGCAGCATGTGATTGATGTCCGTGTCGTCCTCAATAATCAGGATCGTTCTGCCCATCGTGATCCGCCTCCTAAAAAATTGATGTTACATTTGATATCAGTATCCCATATTTTATTTGAAAAAACAATGCCTGTACACATTTTCCTCATTGACGAATGCAGGCAATTGAGTACAATGATACTGGAGGCAGCGAAGCAATTCGTGATATCGTCGTTATACATAACGATTCCGTGCAGTGAATGTGCATACCTGCTCTGAACAGTTACTAATATACAGACTAAGATCTCCGCAAGGAAAGGACATACCCATGAAAATGCAGACAGTAGGTTTTATCGGACTTGGCTTAATCGGCGGCTCCATCGCCAAAAAAATGAAGACCAACGATCCGTCCATCAGGCTATATGCCAGTGCGCGCCGCGAACAGACGGTGGAGGAGGCGCACCGGCAGGGACTCATCGAGAACCGCAGCTCCCTGCCGCTCTCCGCCTTCGGGGAGTGCGACTGTATTTTCCTTTGCGCACCGGTGCATCACAACACCGTCTATCTGAGGGAATTAAAAGATGTGATCCGGCCTGACTGCCTGATCACGGATGTGGGCAGCACCAAGACGGAAATCCATGAGGAGGTGATCCGCCTCGGGCTGGAGAAGAATTTTATCGGCGGGCATCCGATGACCGGCTCCGAGAAGACGGGAATTGCCAACGCCGACACCCAGCTTTTGGAAAACGCTTACTACATCATTACTCCGACTGCCGCCACCGCGGACGAAACCGTGGCCCAGTTTCGGGATTTTGTAGTGTCGCTGGGCTCCATCCCGCTGATTCTCGACTACAAAACCCATGACTACTCCACCGCCGCCATCAGCCATCTGCCACACATGATCGCCTTTTCGCTGGTGAATCTGGTGCAGAATATCGACGACGGAAAGGAGACCATGAAGACCATCGCAGCCGGAGGCTTTAAGGACCTGACCCGGATTGCCTCCTCCTCCCCGGAGATGTGGGAAAATATCTGCGCCTCGAACCGGGCGTGTATTCTCTCCCTTATCGACCGCTACATAAGCTCCCTGCAGGAACTCCGGGGCTATATCGACATCTCCGACCAGCGCGCGCTCCTCGACTACTTCAGCCGCGCCAGGGATTATCGGGATTCCTTCCCGGTGCGCAGCGTCCGCTCCCCCGACCGCTTCTATGAGCTGTTCGTGGATCTGGCGGACGAGGCCGGCGGGATCGCCACCCTCGCCGGCATCCTCGCCGCGGAGAACATTAACATCAAAAATATCGGCATCGTCAACAACCGCGAGTTCGCCTCCGGTGTGCTGCGCATTGAGTTCGGGGACGATGACTCCCTAAGCCGGGCCGGACAGCTCTTATCCCGGCAGGGCTATGTCCTCCACCACCGCTAAAGACGGGTTGTTTTCATGCGCTCCGGCCCAGAAATTCCATAAACACCGCCCGGAAAAAGGTTCCATAGTCCCAGGCATAAATGTCCTCGGCGGCACAGATATCGTAGGTGTAGAGCGTTTTTCCGCCCAGCACATACTTCACCTGCCCCATGACATCTCCCTTCTTCACGGGCAGCTTTGCATGCCTGACATAGGTCTTTTCCACCCGCGCCTCATCCCAGTCGGCTTTTAAAAAGGTCATGGTCTCAGCGCCCTTGTCTATGTACAGATTGAGGGAGGCGCGCCTCCCCCACTCCGGGAGCACGCCCCGCTTATAACCGCCTCCCACCTGAATGCCCGGCACATCAAGGGCGGAGGAATCGACTGTGTAGAGCCCGTAATGCTCCATCCCATAGCCAAACAGCTTTTTGGCATCCGACCATTTGTAATTCTTATTGTTGGGCCATCCGCAGGCCAAAAGCGCGATGCAGTACCGCCTGCCGCCCTCCTCCAGGGCCGCGACATAACAGTAGCCCGCTTTGGAAGTGTATCCGGTCTTGCCGGAGAGCACGTGATCCATCATATAAAAAAGATTGTTATGGTTGTTCAGGCTGTAGCTTCTTCCGTCCGCCACCGAAAACGTGTGGGACTTTGCCTGTGTCAGCGCCAGAAAGGTCTCGCTCGCCTCGGACTCCCACACACAGTACTGCATGATCCGGCACAGATCCTGAGCCGTCGTGTGGTGCGCACCGCCCTCGTCCTCCGCGTCCAGACCGTTTGGCGTGACAAAATGCGTGTCCTCGCAGCCGAGCTCCGCCGCCTTCTCGTTCATCCTCTTCGCAAACTCCTCCACCGATCCCGCCACATGCTCGGCGATCGCCACCGCGCAGTCGTTGTAGGATTCCAGCATCAGCCCGTACAACAGATCCATAAAGCGAAACTGATCTCCCGCCTTCATGCCAAGATGTACCTTGGGCTGTGCCGCGGCCTTCGCACTCGCAGTCACCTGATCGTTGCCACAGCCGCTCTCCAGCGCCAGAATGCAGGTCATGATCTTTGTGGTGCTGGCGTTTGCCATGGGATCAGTCTCGGCTTTACCATACAGGAGACGGCCGCTGCTGCCGTCCGTCAGTGCGCAGGACTTCGCATACAACTGATTTTCGGGGAGCTCTACCCGCTGCGCTGTCTGCTCTGCCCCCTCCCGCTCATACCCGACCGTGGGGCCATTCCCCGCGGCATCCGCATACACGCCTCCCTGCAGCAGCATCGCAAAGCACGCGGTTATCAGTACAAAAACAGTTATCCGCCTGTATAAACGGTTCCTTTTACTCATATAAAACCATATACCTTCATTATTTATTTCATGTATATGTTTTTTCCGCGGATTTATGAAGGGATTTGACAGCCGTGATTTTGCCATCCGTTTCATGACCCGCATGACTTATAATGCCTCACCCCAAACTTCCATACCAGACAGCACACCAGCAAAAATCCGACAATCCCAAGCGGGTAAAACGCCAGAAGCCAGTTTCGCGTTTTCCCCAGCAAAAACTGCAGGGGATAATATTGAATCAGGGTGTACGGAACGACATAGGTACAGAACCGCAGAATCCCTTTTCCATAGACATCAATTGGGTACTTGCCATGGGATTTCGCACCGTAGGTAAGCACGTTCATCAGCGACGTATCCGCGACGGAAAAGAAGCAGACGCTCGCCTCCAGCATGAACAGCCCGATAAACAACAGCGTGCCCCCGGCGACCATCGCAGCGATTGTCCATACCGTCAGAACATTCCACCTGATCGGGCTATGACGGATTCCCAGCGCCAGCGTAATAAGCGCAGTCAATAAAGGCCCGGTTCTCCCCACCTCAAACCGGCTGCCGATCACCTGAAGAATCAGGCTGCAGGGCCGAAGCATCATCCGGTCAAAGCCTCCGCTCCTCACCAGTCCGGAAAACACCTTAAATCCGTTGCCGAACAGCTCCGCAAGGGTAAAGGACATCTGGACAATGGAAAAACAAAGCAAAATATCCCCGTAGGTGTATCCCCTGACCTGGGTAAATCCGGAGAAAAGAAACTGAATCGCGATCAGCTCGCAGAATGCGATCATAAAACGGGCAAAAATCATCAATACAAAGGACCATTTATATTCCATTACACTCTGTGTACATACCGAAGCATACTTGAAGTACAATTTTAAATTTTCTTTCATTTTCATCGGCTCAGCCTCCCTGTATGACGATTCGTTTTTCCGCCCGTTTCCAAATGACAACCCCCAAAAGCATCAAAGCCGCCAGCCAGAAAATCTGCTTTGCGATGCATGGGTACACTTCCCCTCCGGCCAGATCTCCGCTGTATATCCGAAAGGGGACATCCAGCATATAGGCAAAGGGCGACAGCTCCAATATGGCCAGATATTTTTTCGGGAAAAACGACAGGGGCAGGAGCTTTCCCGACAAAAAATCCACAGCCCCCGTCAGCACCATCCGCCAGCCCTGGGGCGAAATCGTAAAAAAGCACAGCATATAGACGAGCATACAAAATGTGACGGTGATCCCAAGCGCCAGAATCAAAGTGAGCAGAAACAGACAAAAGGAAACAGGGCTCACCGGCAGGGTCATCCGGCAGGCCTTCGGCATCAGAAACGCACAGAACAAAATGGGAATACACCTCATAATTGCCTCCGCGATTCTCGCCCCGACGGTTCTGGAAAACCACATGGAATAGATGGACATGGGACGGCACAGCTCATAGGCGATACCGCCGTCTGTAATCATGCCAAACAGGTCATTATCCGCCGCCCATGTGTTAAAAAGAGCGTACAGCGCCTCCTTCAGCCATATGTATGTCACAATCGAAGCATAATTCATCGGCAGCCTATTCCCGGAAGCCTCTGCGATCGCCTGATATGCCAGACACTCCATGAGTCCCCAGATCACCTGTGTTGTCAGTGCCGCAACCGACGCCATGCGATACTGAATCCCGGTAGCAAACCGCAGTTTAAAAAAACAAATATATTTTTTCATCTCCGCCTCCTACATAATTCTTTGTTCCAATCGGCCGCCGACAACCCGCTTTCCCGAAGCTCGTAGATTTTATCGCAGACCTCCTCCAGATATTTCCGGTCATGGGAGACGCTGATGATGGCTCCCCCAAACCCGCGGAGGGCAGCCCGGACGACGGGGCCGGAAAGCGGGCTGAAATTTCGCGTGGGCTCATCCAGCAGCAGCACGTCCGCCCCGCGCAGCACCATGTCCAGAAACAAAATTTTCGCCTTCTGTCCGCCGCTTAAGCTTCCGATTTTTCCGGTCATCTCCTCATGAGTAAATTTCATGCCTCCCATGTAGGTTCTGGCCTTTGTCACCTCCTCCTTTGTATAATTGTCCGCGAGATACTGGACGGGCGTCTTGTCAAAGTCAAGCACCCTGGAATAATCCTGCGGCATAAATGCAGTCCTTATGTCGCGCCGGTCTCCAAGCTCCTCCCACAGGCGCCCAAGCAGCGTAGACTTTCCGGCGCCGTTTTTGCCGATGATACCGACGTGCTCATTCCCGGAAACCAAAAGCGCAAGATCCCGGGATAACACCCGGTCGCCGACCCGCAGCTCCTCCAGAGAAAAATCAAGCACCTTCTTTCCGGAGGGCAGATGGATCTTTTCGTCAAATCCGGCCAGAATCGCCTCCTCCTCCTGCGGAAAATCCTGAAAATCCTCCTTGTCTCTCTCAAACCGCCTGCCCATGGACATGACGGAGTGCATCTTCTTTTTCAGCAGTCTCGCCCCGGCGGGGTCCTGCCTCGAAATGACCTCCTGCTCGTGGTCCACGCGGTTGTAAATTTTCCGCCATCTCTCCATCTGCTTCTCATAGTCGTCCCTCTGCTTTTTCGCCACCTGCTCCTGATGCGCAAAGGAGCTGCGCCGGCGCGACAGATACTCGCGGTAAGGACATCGCGACACCGAAATCCGGCATTTCGTTTTGCGGATAATCTGCTCCATATGCAAAATCACGTTCGCAGTGCGCTCAATGAGGGCCTCATCATGTGAGATGTAGAGGATGGGCAGACGGCTCCCCGCAATAAAGGATTCCAGCCACTCTAATGTGGGGATATCCAAATCATTCGTCGGCTCGTCGAGAAGCAGGATATCCGGTTCCTCCATCAAAAGCCTCGCAAGCTGCACCTTCACCTTTTCCCCGCCGGAGAGGGTGGCAAGCTTCTGGTCGGACAGGATAAAATCAACGGATAACCCCAGCTTTGCCAAAACATCCGTGTGCATGTAATACTCAGCATCCCCGAAATATTCCGCCAGGGAAAGCGCGCCGTCCTCCTCCATGGTCTGGGGCAGATAGGCGGTCTTTCCCTTTGCTATGACTCTACCCTCACAGTCACAGTACCCGTCTATGAGCTGTCGCTGATAAATATACTTTAAAAGGGTAGATTTTCCGTTTCCCTCCTCCCCGATGATCACCGCTTTATCACCGCGGTTGAGGGCAAAGGAAAAATCGTCCACAAGCGTTCTGCCGTCATTTTTCAGACAGATGGTCACATTTTTTAATTCTAACATATAATACCTCCGCACAAAAAAACAGCTCCACCTTCGACAGCGAATCATGGCATATCGAAAATG
>CAZNQZ010000059.1:0-1374 GCA_964575245.1 uncultured Lachnobacterium sp.
AGGTAAATATTTTACTGGGCGAGACTGTCGTAGGGGTGAATGAAGTCACGATTACAACAAATTATGATGATGAATCAGGATTCAGCGATCACTGAGGTAAAGGGGATCGGCGGGAAAACCGCGCAGGCGTTTGAAAAGCTGGGAGTATATACCGCAGGGGATATACTCCTTCATTTTCCCCGCACCTATGTGCGCTATCCGGCGGCTCTTCCCCCGGAAGAAATCGGGCATACGGCAGAGGGTCAGTATGCTGTTCTGGCAAGGGTAGAGCGCACGCCGCTCACAAGGAACGGTGCAAGGCTTGCGGTGACCGTTTTGGATGTCGGGGAGGGGGAGCACAGGATACAGTTGGTCTGGTACCGGATGCCCTACATAAGAAATACGCTAAAGCCCGGGGGGCTCTATGTCTTTTACGGGAAGCTGACGACGGGAAAGGGGCGGCACATGATGGAGCAGCCCGCCGTCTACACGCGGGAGGCGTACCATGGCATGGAGGAGCAGCTTTTTCCCGTGTACGGCCTGACCGCGGGGATTACCAACAATCTCATCACAAAGACCATCCGGACCATCCTGAGTGACGGGACGCTCTTTGCGGACGCCCTCCCGCAGGAAGTGCGCAGCCGACAGAGGCTTTGCGAGTACAATTACGCGCTGAAACAGATTCACTTTCCGGACTCTATGGAGACGCTGACGGAGGCCAGGAGGCGGCTGGTGTTCGACGAATTCTTCTTTTTCGTCATGCGGCTGCAGTATCAGAGAAGCCGTGTGCAGAGGGAGGCAAATCCCTTCTCCTTCCGCGAGCCGGAGTTTGTGGAAAAGCTCATCCAACAGCTGCCCTATGAGCTGACCGGGGCACAGCGGCGCGCCCTCTCCCAGGTGCAGGAGAACATGGCAGGGGAGTATGTCATGCAGCGCCTGATTCAGGGTGATGTGGGCTCCGGCAAGACCGTGATTGCATTCCTGGCGATGGCGTGGGCGGCGCACAACGGTTATCAGTCCGCCATCATGGCGCCCACCGAGGTTCTGGCGCGCCAGCACTGCGAGACCTTTCAGAAGCTCTGCGGGCAGTTCGGGCTGAAATTTCCGGTGGTGCTTTTGACTGCCTCCATGACCGCAAAACAGAAGCGTTCGGCCTATGAGCGGCTGGCGCTGTGCCCGAACGCGATGGTGGTCGGCACCCACGCGCTGATTCAGGAGCGGGCTGTGTACACTGGCCTGGCGCTGGTTATCACGGACGAGCAGCACCGCTTCGGTGTGCGGCAGAGAGAGCTTCTGGCACAGAAGGGAATCAGCCCCCATGTTCTGGTGATGTCGGCGACACCGATCCCGCGGACACTCGCCATCATACTCTACGGGGATTTGGACATCTCCGTG
>CAZNQZ010000059.1:1417-9609 GCA_964575245.1 uncultured Lachnobacterium sp.
CCAGGTATCGGCCAAAGGCATACGAATTTATCGCCGAACAGGCCGCGGCGGGGCATCAGGCCTATGTGATCTGTCCGCTGGTGGAGGCCAGCGAGCACATGGATCTTGAGAATGTGACGGACTATGTCAAGCATCTGCGGGAAACGCTGCCGCCGGAGATCCGGCTCGGCGTGCTGCACGGGAAAATGAAAAACGAATTAAAGACGTCCGTGATGGAGGCATTTGCAGAGAACGAGGTTCAGGTGCTTGTCGCCACCACTGTGGTGGAGGTCGGCGTGAATGTGCCGAACGCGACGGTCATGCTGATCGAGAACGCGGACCGCTTCGGGCTGGCCCAGCTGCATCAGCTGCGCGGGCGCGTTGGGCGGGGCGACGCCCAGTCCTACTGTATCATGATTAACACGGGGGATGCGGACACCGCAAAAAAGCGGCTGGATATCCTGACCAGCTCCAACGACGGATTTTTTATCGCCGCGGAGGATTTGAAGCTGCGCGGGCCGGGAGATTTCTTCGGAATCCGACAGAGCGGGGGCATTCTGTTTTCCCTCGCGGACATCTATCAGGACGCTCAGGTGCTGCAGGCGGCCGCGGAGGAGAGCGGGCGCATTCTCTCGGAGGACGCCGAATTGGAGCTGCCTGAGCACGCGGGGCTGCGCCGGAGGATGGAGCGCTTTGCCGAGGAGGAGCTTGCGGGGATGAATTTGTAAGCACTGCCTGTTTATGGAAAGGAAACTGACATGGCATTTGACGGAATTGTGATCGCAGGCCTGGCGGAGGAGCTTGGCCAAACGATTGTAAATACAAAGATTAATAAGATCGCCCAGCCGGAGGCGGACGAGCTGCTGTTGACCCTGAAGGGAGGTGCCAGGCAGTACCGGCTTGCCATCTCGGCGAACGCTTCGCTCCCGTTTCTGTACCTGACCGACGACAACAAGCCCTCGCCGATGACCGCGCCCACCTTCTGCATGGTGCTGCGCAAGCACCTGGCGGGCGGGCGGATCACTGCGGTCAGTCAGCCCGGTATGGAGCGGATTCTGCGTCTTGAGATCGAGCATCTGAACGAGATGGGCGACATGTGCCGCAAGACGCTGGTAGTGGAGTTGATGGGAAAGCATTCCAACATCATTTTCTGCGACGGGGACGGCACGATCATCGACAGCATCAAGAGGGTTTCCTCCGCGGTGAGCTCCGTCCGCGAGGTCCTGCCCGGCAGGCCCTACACGGTGGCCGCCACACAGGAGGACAAACGCAATCCGCTTGCGGTCAAAGCCGATGAAATTCTCGGACTTCTTAGCGGACAGCCTGCCAGCGTCTGCAAGGCCATCTACGGCACCCTCACGGGGGTCAGCCCACTCATCGCCAACGAGATCGCGCACCGCGCCGGGATTGACGGAGATCTCTCCGTGTCCGCCCTCTCCCCGGAGCAGCTTTTGCACCTGTCCAACCATGTGCAGTGGTTTTTTGATAAAATACGAGATAAGCAATTTTCCCCGGTGATTGTGCGAAAAAACCGCGTGCCCGTGGAGTTTTCCGCCGTGGAGCTCACCATGTATCCGGACTGCGACACAGAAAATTATGGCAGCATCTCAAAGGTATTGGAACAATACTATGCGGAGAAAAATAGCTATAGCAGGATTCATCAGCGCTCCGCCGACCTGCGCCGCATTGTAAGCACAGCGCTGGAGCGCTGCGTCAAAAAATATGACCTGCAGCAGAAACAGCTCGCCGATGCCGAAAAGCGGGAGAAGTACCGTCTCTACGGCGAGCTGATCAACAGCTTCGGCTACGGCCTTCCGGAGGGCACAAAAGAGCTTGTCGCCCCGAATTATTACGACAGTGACCGCGAGATCAAGATCCCGCTGGATCCGGAGCTCACGCCGCAGGAGAACGCAAAAAAATATTTTGACCGCTACGGGAAATTAAAGCGAACGGCGGAGGCGCTCACCGCCCTGACTGCTGAGACGCAGGCGCAAATCGAGCACCTGGAGTCCATCCAGAACTCTTTGGACATCGCCCAACAGGCGGACGACCTCATCCAGATCCGGGAGGAGCTGGCGGAGTCCGGCTTCATCAAAAAGGGCCGCTCCGCCAAAAAAGTGCGCACCAAGAGTAAGCCCTTCCACTATATTTCCTCGGATGGCTATGACATATACGTGGGGAAGAACAATTACCAGAACGATGAGCTGACCTTCCAGTTTGCCACCGGAAACGACTGGTGGTTCCACGCGAAGAAGATGCCCGGCTCCCACGTCATTGTAAAGGGCAAGGGCGGCGAGATGCCGGACCGCGTGTTCGAGGAGGCGGGAATGCTCGCCGCCTACTACTCAAGGGGCAAGGACAGCCCCAAGGTGGAGATCGACTATCTCCAGAAAAAAAATGTAAAAAAGCCCGCGGGCGCGGCGCCGGGCTTTGTGGTCTACTACACCAATTACTCACTCACCATAAGCCCGGATATCAGCACGCTTACGTTAGTGGAATAATTTAAAAAACATACTAGTAGTTACCAGACATAAGCCATGATCCTCTGCATATAATATCAGTGTACCGCGAGGTACAGGCAAAGGAGGAAGAGAACATGGCGAACAGAAGTACAAAAAATTCATTAGAGCGTTTTAAGTATGAAGTTGCAGATGAGCTTGGAGTCCCGTTGACGGACGGTTACAACGGTAACCTGACGGCAAAACAGAATGGTTCTGTGGGCGGCTATATGGTCAAGAAGATGATCGAGGCACAGGAAAAGCAGATGGCTGAGGGCAAGAACCGCTAACAGATGACTGAGGACAAAAACCGCTAAGACACAGCGCCAGGACAAGTACGAAAGAGAAGAAAAGGCTGTCACACGGACGATTACAGAATTGTCCGTGGGGCAGCCTTTTACTGTTCACAGGTTTTTCACAGGTCTAAAATACTATTTGACGAATCACCCAATAAGCATTATAATAGTGTAGAATTGCGGAAGCTGCTTATGAGATAAAGAGCAGTTCGTCATGGTATTCAGAAATTATGCCAGGCCACAGCAGAAAGCGTGGGGATATGATCAAGAGCATGACCGGCTTCGGCCGGGGGGAAGCGGCAGACGAGAAGCGCAGGTTTACGGTGGAAATCAAGTCCGTAAATCACCGCTATCTGGATGTAAACATCAAGATGCCGAAGAAATTCAATTACTTTGAGAGCTCCATCCGGGCCCTCCTGAAGGAATACATGGAGCGCGGCAAGGTGGATGTCTATATCTCCTGCGAGGAGTATGGCGAGGCAAATGTTTCCCTGAAATATAACGCAGCCCTGGCGGCGGAATATCTGAGACATTTGCAGTCCATGGCGCAGGAGTTCGGTCTGGAAAATGACATCCGCGTGAGCAGCCTGTCCCGCTATCCGGAGGTCTTTGTGATGGAGGAGCAGGAGGATGACGAGAAAGAGCTTTTGCGCGGTCTGGAAACCTCCATCCGCGCTGCCTGCGAGCAGCTCGATGCAAGCCGTATCCGGGAGGGGGAGCACCTGAAGGAGGATCTGTGCGGCAAGCTGGATGCGATGCTCGCCTATGTGGATTTCATTGAGGCGCGCGCACCGGAAATCATGAAGAGCTACCGCACGCGTCTGGAGAGCAAGGTGAAGGAGATTCTGGAAAACCGGCAGCTGGACGAGGCGCGTATTGCCGCGGAGGTCACGATCTATGCGGATAAGGTCTGCGTGGACGAGGAGACGGTGCGGCTCAGGAGCCATATCCGCTCGGCATATGACACGCTGGAGGCTGGAGGCTCCGTGGGGCGCAAGCTCGATTTCATCGCGCAGGAGATGAACCGGGAGGCCAACACGATTCTTTCCAAGGCCGACGATCTGGAGATCTCGGAGACGGGAATCAATTTGAAGACGGACATCGAAAAGGTCCGGGAGCAGATACAGAATATCGAATAAAAGGAGAGCAATTATGATACATCCATCTTATGTAGAACTGATGAAGGTCGTCAACGACGGCGTAGAGATCGGAGAGGAGCCGGTGGTCAACAGCCGCTACTCCATCGTTTTGGCTACGGCCAAGCGCGCGAGGCAGCTGATTGACGGCGCTAAGCCCATGGAGGGCGACGGCAAGTGCAACAAACCCCTCTCGATCGCGGTGGAAGAATTGTTTCAGGGCGATGTGAAAATTCTCACCGAGGAAGAAGAGAACGGCAACGCTGCAAAGTAGAGGTACGGGAAGGGGTGACGGCTGTCATTCCTTTTTTAAGTGAGGGCTTTCTGTGAAACTACTGTTTATTTCCCTTGGGTGTGACAAAAATCGGGTGGACTCCGAGTATATGCTCGGCGAGCTCACGGATCGCGGGATGGAGCTGACCGACGACGAGACGGAGGCGGATATCATCATCGTCAACAGCTGCTGCTTTATCGGAGATGCCAAGGAGGAGAGCATTAACACGATTCTCGAGATGGCGCAGATGAAGCAGGAGGGGTGCTGCAAGGCCCTGATTGTCTGCGGCTGCCTCTCCCAGCGCTATCAGGATGAGGTGAAAAGGGAGCTTCCGGAGGTGGATGCCGTCCTGGGCACCTGCGCCGGAAACCGGATAGCGGATGCGGTATCCGCGGTGCTGGAACAAAAGTTTTATGAAGATTTTTCCTCCCAGTGGCCGCCAGCCGGGAGGCGTCTCCTCACCACCGGAGGGCATTACGCTTACTTAAAAATTGCGGAGGGCTGCGACAAGCACTGCACCTACTGCGTCATCCCTTCCGTCCGCGGCAGTTACCGGAGCGTCCCGATGGAAGAGCTCGCCGCTTCGGCGCGGGAGCTCGCGGAATCCGGCGTAAAGGAGCTGATCCTGGTCGCGCAGGAGACCACGCTCTACGGCGTGGATCTCTACGGGGAGAAATCCCTGCACCGGCTTTTGGATCTCCTGAATGAGATCCCCGGAATCTTCTGGATACGGATCATGTACTGTTATCCGGAGGAAATTTACGAGGAGCTGATCGACGCGATGATCCGAAACCCGAAGGTCTGCCATTATCTGGATATCCCCATTCAGCACTGCAGCGACGAGGTGTTAAAACGCATGGGGCGAAAGACCAGCCGCAGGGAGCTCGAGCAAAGGATCGCCCATCTGCGGGAGCGAATTCCGGACATCACACTGCGCACGACGGTGATCTGCGGCTTCCCGGGGGAGACTCAGGAGCAGCACGAGGAACTGATGCAGTTTGTGAACGACATGGAATTTGACCGTCTCGGGGCCTTTGTTTACTCACCGGAGGAGGGCACGCCCGCGGAACAGATGCCCGGACAGATTGCTGAGGAGCAGAAGGCCGACTGGCAGGCCGACGTGATGGAGCTCGAGGAGGAGGTCATCTTCGACAAGAACGAAACCTTAAAGGGGCGCCTTATGTATGTGCTGATCGAGGGCTGGGTCTGCGATGAGAACGCCTATATTGGCAGAACCTACCGCGACGCGCCGGATGTGGACGGCTACCTGTTTGTCAGCACCGGGGAGGAGCTGGTGACCGGAGATATTGTGAGAGTGCGCGTCACAGGGGCGCACGAATATGATTTGATAGGAGAGATTGCATGAATTTACCAAACAAGCTTACGATATTCCGCGTGATACTGATCGTGCCGTTTGTGATCCTGCTTTTGGGCGGTTACCATGAATGGGGTTTGATTCAGGCAATCTTTGGCGGTGTCATGGAATATGTCAACGGCATTGCCGTGGCAATTTTTGTGCTCGCGAGCCTCACCGACCTTCTGGACGGCAGGATCGCGAGAAAATACAATCTGGTGACAAATTTCGGCAAATTTATGGACCCCCTTGCGGATAAGCTGTTAGTGTGCTCCGCCATGATCTGTCTGGTCGAGATGGGGCGTCTGCCTGCGTGGATTGTGATTATCATTATCGCGCGGGAGTTCATCATCAGCGGCTTCCGCCTGATCGCATCCGACAACGGCGTTGTGATTGCGGCGAGCTACTGGGGCAAGTTCAAGACCGTATTTCAGATGATCATGGTCATTGTGCTGATGCTCGATATCGACCATGCGTTTTTTCAGTGGGCGGGCACCCTGCTCACTTATGTGTCACTGGCGCTGACGCTCATCTCGCTGGCAGACTATATCGCCAAGAACAGAAACGTGCTGAAGGAGCAGAAATAATATGAGAATTATTGCAGGAACGGCCCGCAGTCTGCCTCTGAAAACAGTGCCGGGCATGGAAACCAGACCGACATCGGACAAAATCAAGGAGACGCTCTTCAACGTCATGCAGGCGGATGTGCCGGGCTCCTATTTTCTCGATCTCTTTGCGGGGAGCGGACAGATCGGGCTCGAGGCGCTCAGCCGGGGCGCGTCCTGCTGCGTCTTTGTGGAGAACAGCCGCAAGGCTGCCAAATGCATTGAGGAAAATATTGCGTTCACCAAATTCGAGCAAAATTCAAGGCTCATCGTGAGCGACGCGATCGCCGCGCTGCACACACTTGAGGGGCGGTATACCTTTGACCTGATCTTTATGGACCCGCCGTACCGGCAGGGATACGAGGCGCAGGTGCTCGCTTTTCTCGCGCGCTCGTCCGTGGTGAAGCCGGACGGGACGGTGATTGTGGAGGCCGCGCGGGAGGAGGATTTCTCTTATCTGGACGAGCTGGGCTTTGCGGAGGTAAAGCGCAAGGTATACAAAAACAGCATGCACTTATTTTTGCAGAAAAGCAGGTGATACGAATGAAAAAAGCAATCTATCCGGGCAGCTTTGACCCGGTTACCTTCGGCCACATGGACATCATCACGCGGGCATCCCAGATTGTGGATGAGCTTGTGGTCGGGGTGCTGAACAACAGCGCAAAAAACTCGTTGTTTTCTTTGCCGGAACGTGTTAGTATGATAGAGGAGATGACCCGGGTCCTGCCGAATGTGACGGTGGCGTCCTTCAACGGGCTTCTCGTGGATTTTATGAATGAGATCGGCGCGACCATCATTGTGAGGGGGCTGCGCGCGGTCACGGATTTCGAGTATGAGCTGCAGATCGCCCAGGCGAACCATGTGCAGGACGAGCGGATCGAGACGGTCTTTCTGACGGCGGATCTGAAATATTCCTATTTGAGCTCTACGATTGTCAAGGAATTTGCCTCCTACGGGGGCGATATCTCGAATTTTGTGCCGCAGTGTTTTATAGACCGGATCTACCAAAAATACAGCCAGAAAGGTTAGGGGGTATTCTATGAGCAGCAAGATGGAGCAGATCATCGACGAGATCGAGGAATACATAGACAGCTGCAAATTCAAGGCATTTTCCAGCACGGAGATCCTTGTGAACAAGGAACAGCTGGAGGAGCTGATCGCCGAGCTGAGAACCAAGACACCGGAGGAGATCAAGCGCTATCAGAAAATTATCAGCAACAAGGAGGCGATCCTCGCGGACGCGCAGGCGAAGGCGGATCAGATCATCGCGCAGGCGCACATCCAGACGAACGAGCTGGTCAGCGAGCATCAGATTATGCAGCAGGCTTATGCGCAGGCGAACGAGGTGGTCATGATCGCAACCAAGCAGGCGCAGGAGATATTGGACAACGCCACGAACGAGGCCAACACGCTGCGTCTCGGCGCCATGAACTACACGGACGGCCAGCTGAAATCCATTGAGGATATCCTCTCCCATGCGATCGAAACCTGCCACGCACGCTACGACAGCCTGATTAATTCCCTGCAGAGCTCACTGGATGTGGTCAGCCGCGACCGAGCGCAGATTTATCCGCAGGAGCCGGAGCTGGAGGAGCCGCAGCAGCCGCAGATTGGGGACCCGGATGTCACCAATATCCAGATATCAACGGAGACCGCAGGCGCAGTATAGGATCGCGCCCAGTGCAGCCGCGCCGGAGAGAATGGCGCGCACGGCGAGATACCGTCCCATCGAAAGATCGGTGCCCGCCGTGATGGAGGCGGTCTGAAAGAATCCGCTGATCCCGCCCAGCGAGAGGAACCACACAGCGAGGACATAGGACAGCGGGGTGTCCGCGACAGAGGAGAGCTCCGCCATGCCGGTAGTCACCTCCGTGCACCCGATCAAAACCGTTTTCATCAGCGGAGACAAAAACGGCGTCATGCGCAGCAGCTCAGCGGTCAGGGAAAACAGGATGACATAACCGCAGATTTTTATCAGAGTTTCAAAACCATTCAAAATACCGGCGTCAATGATTTGCATGTTTAAATCGAATCTTGACGCCGCTTTTTT
>CAZNQZ010000060.1:0-9599 GCA_964575245.1 uncultured Lachnobacterium sp.
CAACTACAAACAGCAGATCCAGCAGGATATTTAAAATGCTGGATAAAATGAGAAAAAGGAGGGGCTTTGTAGTGTCGCCCACTGCGCGCAGGATTCCGCTGGCCATATTGTAGACAAGCAGGCCCAGGATGCCCGCAAAATAAATGCGCAGATAAATGCCCGCCTCGCCCATGACGTCCTCCGGGGTAGACATAAAGCGCAGCATATACGGTACAGTCAGGATTCCTATAATCGTGAACAGCACGCCGATCACAAAGGTCACCGCCATGGTGGTTTCGACGGCCCTGTGAAGCCTCTCATGATCCCGGGCTCCATAGAACTGGCTGATGACGACGCCTCCGCCCACCGAGACGCCGTTAAAAAAAAGCACCGCGATGTTCGTGATGCTCGCTGTCGAGCCGACTGCCGCAAGCGCTTCCTTCCCCACAAAGTTTCCCACGACCAGAGCGTCCACGGTGTTGTAGAGCATCTGGAACATATTCCCCAAAAGCAGCGGAATTGCAAACAGGAGCAGCAGTCTCGCGATGGAGCCGGAGGTCATATCCAGAGCAGATGATTTCTTTTCCATATATAATACCTCCAGGAACTGTTAAAGAATTAATCTTTCCATCTGATTTTACTCCTCCCTCCCGCACCTGTCAATTGAGGTTTTGTCCTCAGTTTTTCTGATACAAATAACAGATAGTAGTTGACAATACAACTTATTTGTTGTAAAATGATCGTAATAATTGAGAAAGAAGGTCAATATGGTATTACATCACTATCAATCTGGTTCTAGTTATTAAAAGAGCCAGGGAAATCGGAAAACTATTAGGCAAAACATTTATATAATATTAAGGGGGTCGAATATGCCTTTTGTACAGGTTGATATTAATAAAGAAATAGAAAAGCATTGTCAGGAATCTCCATCATTCGCTAAAACGTGGAATGAGAGCAGGGAGGAATATAAGCTGATTGGTGAAATGATTAGTCTGCGGAAAGCTGAAAAGATCACGCAAAGTCAGTTAGCTGCCATTACCGGAAGTAGACAACAGGTCATTTCCCGTATCGAAAAAAAGGAGAGCAGCCCATCTTTGAAGATTTTTTGCAGTATACTTAATGCATTGGGGTATGAGCTGCAGATTGTTAAAAAAAAGAGTATATAATAACAAGTTTCATTGTAAAAACATCCATTTTGCGGTAAAATAAGGATAGCTGTTAATTTATATAAAGCAACGGAAGGAGGGAACTATGACATATTCAGATTATTTTGAGAGCATCAGGAAACGTTTTGCGGGGGCGGACGTGAGCGACATCAAGGAGCATCTTGCGTATCAGTTTAACATTGACGACAAGGATGCGGGCGGCAGCTTTTATGTGGAGGTCAAGGACGGCGAGCTGCACATCGAGCCCTATGAGTATTACGACCGCGACGCGATGTTTACCTGCAAGCCGGAGACCTTAGAAAAGATCATCGCCGGAAAGATGGACCCGGTGATGGCATTTACGCTGCACAAGCTGAAGGTGGAGGGCAGCATCGAGAAGGCGCTGCGCCTGAAGGAGCTGATTGCAAAAAAAGCCTGAAAATTTTACCAAAAGGTATAAATTATCTGCAAAATCATCCGATATCTATTATAACAAAGTTCGGAAACCGTAACTATTCAGTGCCTTCATAGTTATGAGAATGTGCTTTTATCAAGGAGGAGGATGATTGCAATCTACACAAGTGGAAATGCCCAGTGGGCGGCTGTTATCCCGGTGTCATCCATGATGCGATTTGACCGATTTTCCGAGCAACCGCAAAGTTCACGGAAACTGCACGCCAAGACAAGCTCCTTTGCAGCGTTTCTGTTATCGGCAGAGCAGGAGTTAAATCGCGAGGAACAGAAAACTGAAGATCGCGCATGACCGGAAAACAGTACAGACGATGTCTGGGCCTTTCCTCCGCAAGGAAGAAAGGCCCGGCTTTTTTGGAGGGATTTATGGTAAAGCATATCATATTGTGGAAATTGAAGGAGGAGCTGTCCGCAGAGGAAAAGACTGCGGTGAAGGCCAAAATTAAAGAAGGGCTGGAAGGGTTGGCGGGCCGCATTCCGGGACTGCTGGAAATCAGGGTATATACCGAGGGGCTGCCCAGCTCCAATGTGGATCTGATGCTGGATTCCAGCTTCGCCGACGAGGCCGCGCTGAAGGGTTATGCGGTTCATCCGGAGCATGTGGCCGTGGCGGACGGCAGGGTGAGGCCATACACGGCGGTGAGGAGCTGCATGGATTTTGAGTGCTGAAGAGCGCTCTTTCCTGTATGTTATACTGCGCACCAGTTAAATTTACAGTACAACCCGACTGCAGACCGTCAGCCAGTCACTTCCCCGGAAGCATCACTGTAAATTCTGGCGGTCTGCAGTATAGATGGATTGCGCGGAGGGGTGTTCATGAGGAAAAGGGATTTGACTCCGGCGGCCATGCTTGCGGAGGCGGTGAGCATAGTCGCCGGTATTGTTTATATCGTATTGCAGGTGTTCTACGGTTATTTATATCCGGCGGCATGGCATCAGCCGGTACTGAATATTCTCATGGCGGGACTCGTTTACGGGGCGCTGACGCTTTTGTCTCTTTATCCGGAGCGGCTGAACCATCTGCGCCCGGAAGCGTGCAGGGGGGATATCCGCAAATATTCCCTGCGCATGGTGCGGACGGTCAAGCTGCTTTTTATGTGCGGGCTGATGGTTCCGTGCATCTGCGATGTGGCTGGCTATCCGATGTCGGGCCTGTACACAGCGGCGGGGATCGGGCTGATGCTGTTTGCCGCAATTTACTATGAGGTGAAAATCATCGGGCTGCTCCGGGACGGAAATTCAAAGGATTGAAAGGAAATCAGGGACGATCATATGAACTTGGGACGGTTAATCGGAGACAGACAATTTTATAAGCGGACGCTTCTGGTGGCAGTTCCGATTATGATACAGAACGGAATCACTAATTTTGTCAACCTTCTGGACAATATTATGGTGGGGCGCATCGGGACGGAGCAGATGTCCGGCGTGGCGATCACGAATCAGCTGATGTTTGTGTTTCATCTGAGTATTTTCGGGGCGATCTCAGGGGCGGGAATTTTTACCGCCCAGTTTTACGGGAAGGGCGATCAGGACGGAATCCGCTGCACAATGCGCTTTAAATGGATTATCAGCATGGTGATTTTCGCGGTTGCGCTGGGGCTGTTTTTCGGCCTTGGAGAGGAGCTGATTCTGTGCTATCTGCAGGGCAGCAGTGACGTGGGCAATGTGGAGCAGACTCTGCAGTATGGGCAGCAGTACCTGTCCTGTATTATGCTTGAGATGCTGCCCTTTGCCGTGGTGCAGATTTATGCGTCGACCATGCGCGAGACCGGGGAGACGATGCTGCCGATGACGGCGGGGATTGTGGCGGTTGTAGTGAATCTGCTGGGCAACTATCTGCTTATCTTCGGAAAGTTCGGCTGTCCGATGCTCGGAGTGCGCGGTGCGGCGATTGCAACGGTGGTGTCGCGGCTGGTGGAGTGCGCGGTCGTGATTGGCTGGGCGCACACGCATAAGAAAAAGGCGCCCTATGCGGTTGGCTTGTACAGGGGATTTCGTATTCCGACCCGGCTGGCACAGCAGATTGTGATGAAGGGGACGCCGCTCTTAGTCAACGAGTTTCTGTGGGCGGGGGGAATGGCGGTCCTGGCGCAGTGCTACTCGCTGCGGGGGCTGTCCGTGGTGGCTGCGCTCAATATTTCCAACACGATTGCCAATGTCTTTAACGTTGTCTTTATCGCTATGGGTAACGCGGTGTCCATCATCATCGGGCAGCTTCTGGGCGCAGGGAGGATTGAGGAGGCAAAGGACACCGACTCCAAGCTGATCGCCTTTTCCGTGGCGCTCTGTGTTGCGGTGGGTGTGCTGATGGCGCTGGTATCGCCGCTGTTTCCGAAGATATACGACACACAGGAGGTGGTGAGGCAGCTGGCAACAGCTCTGATCTGTGTCACGGCGCTCTGTATGCCGATTCAGGCCTTTGTCAACGCGGCGTATTTTACGCTGCGTTCCGGAGGGAAAACGATCATTACCTTTATTTTTGACAGCGCCTTTGTCTGGGCGGTATCGATTCCGCTGGCCTACTGCCTCAGCCGGTTTACAGCGCTGCCGATTGTACCGCTGTATCTGGCCTGCCAGATAATTGACATCATCAAGTGTATCATCGGTTTTGTCTTTGTGAAAAAGGGCAGCTGGCTTCATAATATGGTGGAATCACCTTGATATTTTTTAATGCAGGGTTTATAATAGGGCCGTATTGGAATCAAAACAGGAAATCGTTCCTGCTTGCAGAGACAACCGGATAACAGACAGAGAGAAGAGGACCAAATGAGGAAACAGGCGATGAAACAGACAGGAAGGAAAACCTTGGGAATCCGGGCGAAGCTGATCGCGGTTATCATACCAATTGTGCTGGTTATCATTGTATCTTTTTTTGCACTGTCCCGGAATGTGATTGTCGAGAAGGCGGAGGATGAGCTGAGGGCGCGTTCGGAGGGCTATGCCAAGGACGTCAGCGCGTGGGCCGGTCAAATTCTTACGGAATTGACGCTCTATCGGGATACGATTGAGAACGGCGGATTTGCCGATGACGATGAAATTTTGGAGTATATGAAGCTTTCCATTGATCGGAATGCAGCCTACCCGGTCGGTCTTTACATGGGAGATGACAGCGGCGCGTATCTGGATGCGTCCGGCTGGGTGCCCGGCGATGACTGGATACTGACGGAGCGGGACTGGTATCTGGAGGGGAAGGAGCACGAAACCTTCGCCTTTGGCGAGCCTTACTATGACTCCCAGACCGGGGACATGTGCGTGAGCGCGACGGTCCGCATGAGCAACAGGGATGTAGCGCGGGTGCTGGCGGTGGATGTGTATCTGGACTATGTGTGTGATCTGGTGTCCCGGATTGCGGCGAAGGGTGCCGGGAAATCTTTTCTCGTGACGAAGACGAACCAGATTGTTATTGCACATCCGGAGGAGAGTATGATGGCAGTGGAGCTGAGTGCCGCCGGGTTGGATAAGCTCTACGGGAACGTAGGAAGAGCACTCACGGAGGGAAAAAGCGGCCTGATTCCATTGAAGGGCGATGGGGGCTTTTATCTTGTCTGCATCGACGAGGTTCCCGGGACGGACTGGTTATTGGTCAGCTATGTGTCGCGTTCGGATGTGCTTGCGGATTTGGAGCGTCTGGAGCTCATTATGATTTTGATCGCCGTGGTTGCGGCGGTGGTGCTGAGTCTGGTGACCATGCATCTGATGGACGGCGTTGTCAAGCCTGTAACAAAGGTTACGGACGTCATTCAGAAGGTTGCGGATGGGGATCTCTCTCAGAATATTGAGGTAAAAGGCAATGACGAGATTTCCCGGATGGGAGCGCATATTCAGAACTTTTTGGTGCAGATGCGAAAGACCATGTCCGGAATTTCCGAGACCGCGCAGTGGCTGGAGCGCCAGTCGGAGAGCAGTGATCACGTTTCCGGCTCGTTGATGGAGTCCTCGAGGAACCAGGCAGAGGCGATGGAGGCGTTGAACCGTATGGTCGACGAGCTGTCGGCGGAGGCGGATGAGGTGTCGGAGCAGATGACGGGACTTTCCGGCGTGATTGCGGAGGCTGGCGAGCGGAGCCGTGAGGCCAGCGAGATTATGTGCCAGACCGTGGAGGTCTCCGGCAAGGGGCAGGCGGCGGCAGAGCAGGTGAGCAGCAGTATGCAGACGATTGAGGACAGCATCACTTCTCTGTCTGACCTGATTTCCGAGACGGAACACGCGGTCGAGCAGATCAGCAATATGGTTGGCATGATCGTGAATGTGGCGGACGAGACGAATCTTTTGTCCCTGAATGCCTCGATTGAGGCGGCGAGAGCAGGCGAGGCGGGCCGGGGCTTTGCCGTGGTTGCGGAGCAGATTGGCAAGCTTGCGGTCAGCAGCGGAGAGGCGGCGGATGATATTTCCAATCTGACCGGAGAGATCCGGCAGACGATGCAGCGCGTGGTCTCCCGCATGCGGGAAAGTGTGTCCGAGGTGAAGGTCAGTGCAGAGCTTGTGGGCCAGACGAGGACGACATTCGGCACGGTTTACGAAAAGATCGGGGAGGCGGACCGGATCGTGAACCGGATGGCCAGCCTGATTGGGGACGTGGAGTCGGTGGCACGCCGCATGCAGCAGATCGCGGCGAATCAGGTGTCCTCTGCGGGACAGATCATGGATTCCGCGCATGAGCTGGACGGATACACGCGCACGGTCAACGATGACAGCGATACCGTGGCGCAGAATGCGAAGGAGCTGGAGCGGGAGTCAAGAAATCTGATGGAACAGATCCGGAATTTCCGGATGGAGTAAATGGAGCGGTTATGGAAGAGGCAGGGAATTCGGGAACGCTATATCTTTGTGCGACACCCATCGGCAATCTGGAGGATATCACCCTTAGGGTATTGCGTGTGCTGAGGGAGGTGGATCTGATCGCGGCGGAGGATACCCGCAATTCGATTAAGCTTTTGAATCATTATCAGATTCACACGCCCATGACCAGCTACCATGAGCACAACAAAATTGCCAAGGCGTATCAGCTCGTGGAAAAGCTGCGCGCAGGCCAGTGCGTTGCGCTGATCACGGACGCGGGGACGCCGGGTATCTCCGATCCCGGTGAGGAGCTTGTGCGCATCTGCCGGGAGGAGGGCATTGCAGTCACGTCCCTGCCGGGAGCGTCGGCTTGCGTCACAGCGCTCACGATGTCCGGGCTGCCCACCAGACGATTTGCGTTTGAAGCGTTTCTCCCAAGGGATAAGAAGGAGCGTCAGGCGGTGCTGGAGGGGCTGCGGGCGGAGACGCGCACGATTGTAATTTATGAGGCGCCGCATCATCTGATCGCGACCCTCGGGGAGCTGCAGGCAGTGCTCGGCGGAGAACGGCGGCTTGCGCTGTGCCGGGAGCTCACAAAAAAGCTGAAGAAAATATGCAGACTACCCTGGCGGACAGTCTGCATTATTTTGAGTCGCACGAGCCGCGTGGCGAGTTTGTGCTGGTGATCTCCGGCGTCTCCCGTGCGCAGCTGGAACAGGAGCAGCAGGCTGCGTGGGCGGACATGAGCGTTGAAGAGCACATGGCGCACTACGAGTCGCAGGGCGTGGACCGCAAGGAGGCGATGCGCCTCGTTGCGAGGGACCGCGGCGTCAGCAAAAGGGACATATATCAGAGCCTGCTGCAGTGACAGGTCACTACAGCAGCTTTTTTTCCAGCAGCGCAAAGGGCGCGGGCCCGATCCGCAGAATTTGTTCGTGAAATTTGGCCGCGTCAAAATTTTTGCCCTTCTTTTTTTCATAAGCGTTTCTGAGCTGGTCAAACTTCAGATATCCCACATAGTATTTCAGGTAGTTGCCCGGCTCCTCCAGAATCAGATCGGTGATGGCGTCCACGGTTTTTTCGTCTGTGATGCCGCTGTCTCCCCAAAATTTTAACATATCGTCCTTTGTCCAGCCATAGTAGTGTATGCCAATGTCGGAGGTGGCATAGAGGCTTAGGATGGAGGACTGATTGTGCTGCAGCAGGGACGCCAGAGGTTCCTCGAATCCGGTGTAGTAGTAGGACTGCATTTCAACATAGGTCGCCCACCCCTCTGTGTAGGCGGGGTAATTCAATAGTGTGTGCAGCGGGTTCATGCCGTAGCTGTAAGACTGGACTGTCTGGTAGAGATGGCCCGGAAAGCCCTCGTGTGCAAGGGTGGTGAACAGATAGAGCTTGTCGTGGGCGTCCGCGTCGTTGATATAGATCCGGTTGTTCAGATAGCTGTCGATCGGAGCGGTTATGTAAAAGGCGGGCGCGAGATAGTCCGAGAGGCTTTTGTCCACATGGCAGATCTCCCACTGGGATTCCGGCATTGCCGGGAAATCCTCGAGCATCGCGTTTGCCAGATGCTCCACCATCATCGATTCGTCCTGAATGTCGCACTCCGCGTTGTCCGCCTCCTCCAGCAGGCCGGGGTCTTTCGCCAGAAGCTCCCGGCAGACCGCAAGGTCACTTTTCCGCTTTTCTTCAATCTGTGCCGCCAGTTCTTCCACGGAGTCGTTGCAGCCGGCGTAGTAGGCGACAAGCGCCGAGTAGTAATTTTTCCCGTTTTCATAGTAACAGAGGCCCCAGTCGTTGCGCCCGCTGCCCATGAGGGCGCTCAGGCCGGAGGCCATGCTCTGGTAGGCCGGGATCACATGCTCAGAAATCACCTTGCGGTTTCGGTCGCGGTATTCCTGCTTTTGAGCGTCGCTGACGCCCCCCATCGTCTTTATGCGCTCGTCGAAGGTGCTGATGAGGAAATTGTCGGAGGAGTGGGCGGTAAAGATTTCGCAGCTGTCGATCACCTTTGCGCAGCAGCGATCGGACATAAACAGGCCCGCCTCCGCTTTTTCCCGCTCAAAGTCGAGGAGCTGGGCGAAATAGCCATCCATCTGCGAGAGAAGTGTCAGGTAGTCCTCCACATCCCGAATGGTGCGAAAGCGGTATTCGGCGAGCAGGATCGGAAGCTGGGAGGTGGCGCCGCCGGAGGGCGTTAAGACCTCTTCAAAGAGGGCGTAATCTGAGAGTGCAAGCTGTCGGTTCAGATAGTCCTCAAACACGTCATATACCAGCTTTTCGTCTTCTGAGAGGGTGCGGTAGCTGTAGCGGTCAAGCTCGGCCCTCAGCCTGCGCATTTCCAGAATGTTTGCTTTCCGGGCTTTCTTTGAATAGTCGCCAAGGCTGACCGTATAGTTTTGGATGCCGACCGCGGCGGGGTCGCTCAGCGTGAAATGCAGGTTGAGCGTGTTTCCCTGTACCTCCTGCAGGAAGGTCTGTGAGAGAAAGCGGTTAAAGCCGCTCTTGCCCCTGCCGGTCAGGTTTGGCAGAAGGCGCGCGGAGAAGAAGATCGCGAGGACGAGGAGCGCCGCGATCAGGATGCGGTTTTTTTTTCGGAAGGATTTCATAATCAGTCTCATGCTCCTGTGAGCAGGAATTATTAGCTAGTGTATGCATGGGCTGCGGGAGATAGACCGTCAGGGCGTGGGATTTGGCACAGGTTAAAAATCAGTCATACGCGGGAGTGTTTATGGAATAAAATGACAGTAACGGTATGTCTGGGAGCAATACATGAATTACTTATGGGCGGGAATGATTGTGGTCGGCGTCATTTACGGCGCGCTGACCGGAAATTTGGGCGCGGTGACGGATCAGGCGCTGGACTCGGCCAAGGAAGCGGTGACCCTCTGCATTGCCATGGCTGGGGTGATGGCATTCTGGGTTGGAATTATGCGGATTGCGGAGCGGGCGGGGCTGGTGGCGCGCATTGCGAAGAGCCTCGGGCCGGTGCTGACCTTTCTGTTTCCGAGCGTGCCAAAGGGCAGCAGTGCCAGAGTACATATTGCAACGAATATGGTGGCGAATTTTCTGGGCCTTGGCTGGGCGGCGACCCCGGCGGGTTTATCCGCGATGAAGGAGCTGAAAAAGTTTGACCCCGAAAGCGAGACGGCGACCGATGCCATGTGTGATTTTTTGATTATCAATATCTCTTCCCTGCAGCTGATTCCGGTAAATATTATTGCC
>CAZNQZ010000061.1:0-212 GCA_964575245.1 uncultured Lachnobacterium sp.
GAGTGTTTGAGATTCTATTTGGTGTTGCTACGGTATATAGGGAAAAAATTGCCTTTGATGAACCGCAAAAATGGAACCGGGAATGGCTGAACGGGCTTTCTACCATATGCTATAGGGAAAACGATTGTCCGTATAATGATCAAAGGGCGTATGAGGAGATGATCCCTCGCTGGTTTACATACACATACACCATTGGGCTCTAGGATGATTTA
>CAZNQZ010000061.1:222-9578 GCA_964575245.1 uncultured Lachnobacterium sp.
TTAATGGAAGAGATCCAAAAAGCCCATCATGGCATCAAAGTGGATTCCATGATGGAGGAGATCGAAAAATCTTTTGAGCTGACCGAAAAGTATGCGATACCAGTATTGGATGGTATAAAGACCTTAGAGGACTGCATGAACCATTATTTTAAGTATCGCCCGGCTATGTTATGGATAGAAGAGGTGTCTGATGACTATGTCATGGGACGGTCAGGAGAGGCATATAATGAGGGATTGTTGTCTACCGTGATCTATGGCAAGGATCGGTTTGAAGAGTATAAAGTTGCCAAAACGAGGGAATACGAAAAGTCTGATGAGGATGAGTTATATCGTATCAAAGCAGGGCTGAGCGGGTTGACCATGGAGGAGTACGAAAATAATAAAAAAGAAATGATGGTATACCTGGACAAAAAATTATGCGAGTTTAGTGAATTGACGAATCCTGAGTGGCAGGAAAAAATACGCGGGGAATTGGAGACAAGAAAAAAGAATAACACGGATATTTTGAGACAGGGCGGATTTGATATTTAATTTGAGGGGGAAAAACGAATGAAACAAAAAATGATGATTAACAGAATTATTGCAGCCATATTGACCTTTGCTATCCTGATAGCCGGGCTGCCAGTGAAAACGGTTTATGCTGAGGAGAGTTCTACGTTAGATTCTCCGATTGATGTGATTGCCGCTGAAATTAAACATGCCACGGAGGTAATGGTGGAAGCAAAGCTTGATCAGGCGTCGCATGTATGTGCAGGCAGTTGGTATTTGGCGATATATCGAGATAAATTGTCGTGGAATTATTTTCATAGGGAAGTACAACTGGATGTTGTTGCCAAAAATGCTAATATAACTATAGAAAAGAAAATTAGATATAAAAATGAAAATAAGGAATTTACGGGAGAGTTTGGTTATGCAGATTTGTTTAAAGAAGGTGAAAAAGATTGCTATATCTGGGAGGTTAAACCATTTTCCTTCAGTGTGAAACCAAATAAAACTTTGGGGGAACAGCAATTGGCCCGTTATGTGGCAACTAATCCTAACTACCATCCGGGAAATAAAAGCATTAATGGCGGTTCAATTACAAGGTATTTCACAGTCATCCATGCAGGCTATACTGAGTATGTAAAGTATGTGATTACATATACTGTGGAGAACAATGGGCTGGTGATCTATCACTTTGAACGGAGTCTATTGAGGCAAGAGGAAAATAAGGTCAAGGAGGAGATTCCAGTGACGGTCAGTCAGCCGTCCAAAGAGGAGGCGGTTAGCCAGCTTGTCAATCCGGGGTATGCGCCGGATCACGGAATCAGAGTACCTGTCGCTACACTGATGGCAATGATGGCCATTGCATCTGCATGGGGATACTATCATGATACGATCAACAGCAATCCCTCGACCAGCAATACGGTGTCCCAGGCAATTTCGGTTGAATGCAAGAAATTCATAGTGAAAGTGGGACTCGCATCAGGTGCAGCCGGTGTGGCATTCATTTTTGACCCGACCGAGGCGAATGCGCAGGAAATCAATGACGCAGTAGCGGATTTTGAGCTGGCGATGGAGGTCTTCGGGGGAGATGGAATCATTGACGAGCTGGCGGAGGCGCTTCGTGCAGAGGACTATGAAAAGCTCGAAGAGATCATAAAAGAGATACAGGGGGAATCCGAAGCGTATGATCAGGCGGGCAAGGCGCAGCCGCCGAGAGATCCGCTGGTCATAGACCTTGGAGAGAAGGGAATTACGCTGCACTCCATTCGCAATGGTGTGAATTTTGATTTGGATCATAATGGATTTGCAGAAAAAACAGCATGGATTGGAGAAGAGGATGGTTTTCTTGCCTGTGACCGCAACGGCAATGGCATGATTGACCACGGCGGGGAGCTGTTCGGTGATCAGGTAATCTTAAGTAATGGTTCTAAATCGGCATCCGGTTTTGAGGCGCTTGCGGATATGGATGAGAATCAGGATGGGGTCATTGACCGGAATGATGCTGTCTTTGCAGAGCTTCTCGTATGGATTGATGCAAATCATAATGGGATCTCGGAAAGCGGAGAGCTGAAAACATTGGACGAGCTGCATATAGTTTCGATTTCTCTTGCGCATGCAGAGATCAGCTTTACCGATGAAGAGACAGGCGCACGCATTGCGGAGACATCAGGTGTGGAGATCGAAAGGGGCGGAGCTGTTCTTAGTACGGAAATCAGTGAGTTTTGGTTTCCGATTAATTCATCCGATACCACACATGGGAGTGTTGTGACAGCAGGAAATGTGCCGGATATCAATCAGGCAGTGGCAAGGGATGAATCGGGAAGACTGGCCGAATTGTGCTTTCTGTTTGGAACGGCGGACAATATCGCAGAAAAGCGCTACTACACGAAAAAAGTACTATATTACATGACGGGCGCGGAGTATGTGGCTGTCGGGAGCCGGGGAGGAAACATTGATGCAAGGGATTTAAGAGTTATTGAGCAGTTTATGGGGCGTGAATTTGAAGGAGTCGGAGGCGACAACCCAAATGCGAATGCCGCTGGTATTCTTAAGGAGATCTACAGTAATATTGAGGATCAATATTATAATCTTCTGAACATGTATTGCGGTCTTGGCGGGTATTTAAAGATAGCGCCTGTATATGAAAACGCAGAGGGAAATGAAGTGCTCAATGTTTCCTTTTTAAATTATATTTTTACTTCCAAAATTAACAGCGGGGAAAATCTTGAGGTACTGGTGTATGATTTGGGTGTGTATTTAAACATGTATGATAAGGTGCATAACACACAGTTGTTTGATGAATACAGGCGACACTATTCCTCAATATCGGAAAATTATGCCAAAATAGCAGAGCTGGTAAAATCAGGAGCCACGTATATCGGCACGGATCAGAGTGATTATTTTGGCGGGACAGGCAGGAAGGATTTCATTTTTGGCGAAGACGGCAGTGATACGCTGTGCGGTGCGGCTGCGGACGACATCATCTACGGGAAAGCTGGCAATGACAATATCTCAGGCGGTGTCGGCAATGACTGTCTATACGGCGGCGAAGGGGATGACATCATGGACGGCGGTTCGGGAAATGATCTTATGACAGACGACGGGGGCAATGATACCTATGTATTTTCCCGGGGATATGGAGAGGATACGATCATCGACTGCGGAGGGAGCAACCAGATACGCTTTGACGGTCTGACGCCGAAGGACATTCTTGTCAACGGAACCGGTGAATACGATGTGACCATAAGGATTAAGGGGACATCGGATTCACTTGTCATCAGGGATTTCCGCAGGGATGGAACACTGGCAGATTATATGCTTGTATTTCAGGATCAGTCAATGCACTGCACAGATGCCCGGAGCCCGTTTAAACATATCTATGGAAGTGATGGGGACGATGTGCTGCAGGCAGTGGTTGAAGGAACTATCATAAATGCCTTCGGGGGAGATGATACGGTGACGGGCAGCAGAGGCAGGGATGTTATTTATGGAAATAGCGGAAATGACCGTATATCAGCCGGAGAGGACGATGATGTTGTCTATGGCGGAGCAGATGACGACTATGTGAGCGGAGACAGCGGTGATGATATGCTCTGGGGCGGAACCGGGAACGATGTGCTTGACGGCGGGAGCGGCAACGACTGTCTTTTCGGCGGCGAAGGGGATGACACCTATCTTTTTGCTCCGGGCTATGGAAGAGATATCATAGAAGATGCTCAAGGGGTTTCAACCGTTAAGCTGGGTGGGAGCCTCTCGATGGCGGATATCTCTGTCTATCGGGTCGGAGATGAGGCGGTGATCCATAGAAACGGCACGGAAGATATGCTCATTATCAGTGATTATGGCACAGTGCCGGAAAACTTCTGGGTGGAAACAGACGATTTGAGAATATGGTTCGGAGATGTGATCACGGATTGCGGGGATGCGGTGTTGTGTGATATTTTTGTCACTCGCGGCACAGAGGAATCAGATGCTCTTTTTGCGGAGAGTGTTAAGAACCTGATCGCAGCGGGCAGTCAGTATGATTATATTGTCGGCGGCAGCGAGGAGGATGTCATCTTTGGCGACAGGGATAAGGATCGGATACTTGCAGGAGCCGGGAATGATGTGATTTGTGGCGGAGAGGGCGATGATGAGCTTTTTGGCGATGATGGCAATGATTTCATTTGTGGAGGCAACGGAAACGATTACATGAACGGCGGGGCTGGAGATGATCGAATCGTTGCCGGGGCAGGCGATGATTTCATAGAAGATCCGTCCGGTAACGATACCTATTATTTTCAGGCGGGTGACGGAAATAACAGGATCATGGACAGTGACGGAATTAATACGATCATTTTTGGCGATGATATTTTTTCAGGCGGAATAAAGGCGTACAGGGAAAACTGGAACGACCTGCTGATTACGTTTGACGGGCTGACGGATACCCTCGTTATTAAGAATTATTGTATCGATGAAGCCGCGCGCAGTTTTCAGCTTATTTTTGCGGATGGCTGTGCCTATGCTGCAGACAGTGAGGACAGTGCGCTAAGAAATCTGTATGACAGTCAGGAAACGGAGTATATGCCCTCCATATATCCGGAAAAAGATACAACGATTACCTCCTCGGACGGGGATGACGAGCTTGTCGGCGGTGAGGGTGCAGATAAGCTGATCGGAGGAATTGGAAATAACCGTATCATTGGAAACGGCGGCGACGACATTCTTGACGGAGGGGCAGGAAAGGACTATCTGTGCGGCGGCCCTGGTTCTGATACCTATATTTATAAGAGGGGCTATGAAACAGATACGATCAGCGATTCGGAAGGATTAAATCAGATTGATATCTCGGATTATACGTCTGACGATGTGAAAGCATACAGGACAAACTGGAATGACCTTACGCTTGTTCTGGACGGAAGCGGCGAAGAGGGGCTTTATCATGATTCTGTGGATAAGATTGTGATAGAAGGCTTCTTTACAACGGAAGGCTGCAGGAATTATTCGATAACCTTTCAGGGTTCAAAATATGATGCCACTGCAGTCAATAGCCCCCTCAGAACAATTTATGGCACAGGAAATGATGACTATATGCAGGGCTTTGACGACAATGTGATTACAATGTATGGAGAGGCCGGAAATGACACGTTAAACGGTGGTAACGCTTCTGACAGGCTGTATAGCGGCGAAGGCGACGATCGGCTTTTAGGGTATGAGGGCAACGACATTCTGGACGGAGGCACCGGAAATGATTATCTGGAAGGCGGCGCCGGAAATGATACTTATATGTTTGACAGAGGTTACGGCACAGACACTGTCAATGATAATCAGGGCGTAAATACGATCTGTTTTGGAGAGGGTATTGCCCGGGAAGGAATAACTGCATACAGAACAAACTGGAACGACCTTACCATAACCTTTGCCGGTATGGAGGATCAGCTTGTGCTACAGGGATATTTCACGTCAGCGGAGCACAGAAAATTTGATGTAAAATTTGCGGATGGGCGTAAATATGAGTACTCAGATATGGAAAATCCGATCAATCAGGTTTATGCATCGGAGAATGATGATTGGATGAATGCATGGAGTGAGGAGGGCATTTTTCTAAATGGCGCGGCTGGAAACGACAGTCTGATCGGTGGAGCTGGAAATGATGTGCTTATCGGCGGAGTCGGGAATGATCTGTTAAATGGCGGAGCTGGCGATGATGTCTACAGGTATAGTCCAGGGGATGGATTTGATATCATTACGGATGTTGAAGGTCTGAACAGAATTTTCTTTGATGATGTTACATGTACTGGTGTTACCTTATCATACGAGAAGAATGGCGATGAGGTAAAGCTTCTTATCACAGTGAATGATACAGACGGCGGGATTGTTATTAACAGCTATCTCGCGGATAATTTTATCATGGAATTTTCGGATGGAATTGCAGGAAAAGCAGTGATTGACGAATCGGCAGTATCGCTTGTCATTGAATCGGAAGGTCAGGAATCCATGGTATGATGAGGAGAATAAGCTCTTTACGATTCATGTGCCTGAGACATAAACTGCGCCGCCAACGCATATAGTATAGGCAAGAGTATTATTGCGCCCATTGGCGCAGGAACGGAGTACTATGTGCGGAATTTCAGGCTTTTGCAATTTCCGGCAGAACTATATGGAACAGAAACCCTTCTGGGAGCAGATCCTGCATGATATGCACGCAAGCCTTGCCCACCGGGGCAGCGACGCGTCGGGGATTTATCTGCGGCCCCAGGTGGGGCTGGCGCACGCGAGACTGTCCATCCGGGATATCGAGGGAGGCAGCCAGCCTATGGTGCGCCTGATGGGCAGCGGCGGGAGGGCGAGAGAGTACGCCATTGTCTACAACGGAGAGATTTACAATACCGATGAGCTGATTCCGGAGCTTACCCGCAGGGGCTTTCTCTTCCAGACCACCTGCGACACGGAGGTCATTCTCTACGCATACATGGCATACGGGCCGGGCTTTGTCACGAAGCTGAACGGCATCTTTGCCTTTGCCATCTGGGACGGACAGAAGCAGCAGCTCCTTCTCTGCAGGGACCGGGCGGGCATCAAGCCGAACTTTTATACGGTGCAGAACGGCGGGCTGGTGTTCGGTTCCGAGCCGAAGGCTCTGTTCTGCCATCCGGACGCGGAGCCGGAGATCACGGCTGAGGGGATGCGGGAGGTGTTGGCGATCGGGCCGGCGCGGACTCCAGGCATCGGTGTGTTTCGGGGAATCGGCGAGGTGAAGCCTGGGCATTACATGATTTACAGCCGGGAGGGGCTTCGGGAATTCAGGTACTGGGACGTGGAGACGAGGGAGCATACAGATACCTATGAGCAGACCGTGGAGAAGGTATCCTTTCTGGTGAGGGACGCCATCACGCGCCAGATGGTGTCGGATGTACCGGTCTGCACCTTCCTGTCCGGCGGGATCGACTCCTCCATTGTGACCGCGGTCGCCGCCGCCCACATGAAGGCGCACGGGGAGGTTTTGAATACCTTTTCCTTTGACTTTACGGGGAACGACGTCTATTTTCAGTCCAACTCCTTCCAGCCGGAGCGGGATCTGCCCTATGTGAATATCATGCTGAAGCGCTGCCAGACCAATCATACCTATCTGGAGTGCGATCAGAGCACGCTGGTGGAGGCGCTCTACACGGCGGTGGACGCCAAGGATATGCCGGGGATGACGGATGTGGACGCTTCGCTCCTGTATTTCTGCGCGTTGGTGGCAAAGCACAACAAGGTGGCGCTGACCGGGGAGTGCGCGGATGAGATCTTCGGCGGATACCCCTGGTTCTATCGGAAGGAGCTTTTGGAGCGGGACGGTTTCCCGTGGTCGGCGGACATGAGCGCAAGGACCGTATTCCTGGCGGAGGATTTCTGTCGGGATTTGGGGCTGGCGGAGTATTCACATGCCCGCTATGAGGATACCTTGAAGAAGGTTGAGTATCTGCCCGGGGAGGATGAGGAGGCGAGACGCCGCCGCGGGATTTCCTATCTGAATATCAAGTGGTTCATGCAGACGCTTTTGGACCGGATGGACCGTACCAGCATGTATTCCGGGCTGGAGGCGAGAGTGCCCTTTGCGGATCATCGGATTATGGAATATCTGTACAACGTGCCGTGGGAGATGAAATATCAGGACGGGGTGGAGAAGGCGCTGCTGCGGGAGGCGTGTGCGGATCTGCTGCCCGAAGAGCTTCTGCACCGCAAGAAAAGCCCCTATCCTAAGCCCTATCACCCGGGATATGAGAAGCTTTTGGCGGAGCGCTTTACCGCGATTATTGAGGATAAGAACGCCCCGATTTATCCCCTCATCGATGCCGCAAAGGCGCGGCAGTTTGTGGCGGCGCCCAAGGAGCTCGGCAAGCCCTGGTTCGGCCAGCTCATGGCGGGGCCGCAGCTCATGGCCTACTTTATTCAGATCAATTACTGGATGGAGAAATACCATTTGTCACTGTAGGGGCGGGATTTATAATCGGGCAGGGGAAAATCCTTAACCGTCCTCTATCAGCAAAAATAGCGCGCCTGGACATTACCCCGATTTCACATGAAATCGGGGTAATGTTTCTGCGAGGTCAAAGCAGTCCAGCAGCTTTGAGTTCCTAAATATTCAGCAGTCCGGCAATATCAGAGAAATTGATGTATAAATCTTCATAGATATTAACCTTGACAGTAGCGTCGAAGCTGTATGCCACATGGATAAGGCCGCCCTCAAAATAGTTGACGGTTATCATCCGGCGATTTGGATCTACAATCCAATATTCACGCACTCCAAAATTTTTGTAGTAGTAAGGTTTGCGGATATAGTCATCTGCCGGATTGCCAGGGGAAACAATTTCAACGATGAAATCTGGCGCCCCGTTACACCTTTTTCCATCCAGCTTATTCCTGTCACAGACGACCATTATATCAGGCTGGACGATTATCAGAGGATTATCAGACAGCTTTACATCAAACGGCGCACTGAAAATACTGCAGCTCCCTTTCTGGCGGAGTATATAATTGTTTATAATAGTAGACAACTGCATGGAAATTGACTGGTGTATCTGGGAAGGGCTGGCCATATCATAGACAATGCCATCAAATACTTCTACCCTTTTTTCTTCTGGAAGAGTCTCATACTGCTCAAGTGTGATTATTTCTGGCTGTGGCTGTAATGCTGGCGCCATAGTAACACTTCCTTTCCTGGTTATGGTATGTGGTTATTATTTTGCCAATGGCATCATCAATCGTAGTCCCTCACTTTGCATGCCTAAAACGCGACGTGCTGTCTGTCCGAATCCGCGTAGGAGATCGCGTCGGCCATCTGGCACAGATCCTCCTTTGCGAGGTCAAAGCAGTCCAGCAGCTTAGGTGAGAACTCGCCGCACTCTCCGTCATGGATCATGCGCACGGCCTCCTCGGTCGGGTAGGCCGATTTGTACACCCGCTTGCTGATTAAGGCGTCAAAGACATCGACGATGGACACAATCTGCGCCCAGATCGGGATGTCCTCGCCCGCCAGGCCGTCCGGATAACCGTTTCCGTCATAGCGCTCGTGATGGTGCCTGCAGATGTCGTAGCAGTAACGGTAGAATTCACTTTCCTCCTGCTTGAATTTTTCCAGAATTTTGCACCCTTCGGTTGTGTGGGTCTTCATCTGCTCATATTCGCCGGGCGTGAGCCGGGCGGGCTTGAGCAGAATGCTGTCGGGAAGCGTGATCTTGCCAATATCGTGCAGGGCGGAGGCATTGACGATCAGATTGATCTGCTCTTTTGTGAGGGCGTACTCCGGATAGTATTTCTGCATGTAGTTTAGAAGGATCCGCGTAAAATATTTCACCCGCTTGATGTGTTCGCCGGACTCCTGACTGCGGAACTCCACGACGGAGCTC
>CAZNQZ010000062.1:0-4781 GCA_964575245.1 uncultured Lachnobacterium sp.
GTTGCAGGCAAGGAAGTTGAGCGGCCTAGGGCCAAAGGAAATGATCTTCAAATCAGAGAGTCCGATCACCGCACGGGCAATGGGCACAAACTCGTTGATCATGTCCGCACAATCCTCGGCGTCGCCCACCGGATATTCCGGAATGTACGCGCCCACATTGCGCAGCTTTAAGTTGTAGCTGGCATTCAGCATACCGCAGTATGCGTCTCCTCTTCCCTGGATCAGGTTGTCCTGGGTCTCCTCAGCGGCAGCGACAAACATCTTCGGGCCTTCAAAATGCTTTGCGAGAAGAGTCTCGGAAATCTCCGGACCAAAGTTGCCAAGGTAAACGCAAAGCGCGTTGCAGCCCGCCTTCTTGATGTCCTCCAGCGCCTGCACCATGTGAATCTCGCTCTCCACAATGCAGACCGGACACTCGTAGATGTCCTCCTTATTGTACTTCTTCGCATAGGCGTCAACCAATGCTTTTCTGCGGTTCACGGAGAGGGACTCCGGAAAACAGTCACGGCTGACTGCCACGATACCGACTTTTACCTGTGGAATGTTGTTCATGTTCTTTTCCTCCTTATATTACACTAATAATTTGAATGCATCTTTGCAGATGGGGTACAGTTGTTTAAAGATCCGATAGCGCTCCTCGTACCTGGCTGTGAGCTCCGGATCAGGCTCCACCGTGCCGGACACGCGCACGATATGAGCTGCCGCCTCCTCCACGGTTGCATACTCGCCGCAGGCGACTGCCGCAAGCATTGCTCCGCCCATGGACGGGCCCTCCTCATTCTCCAGAACGTCCACCTTAACGCCGAGAATGTTCGCAATCATCTTCTTCCACAGCGGGCTCTTCGCACCGCCGCCGCAGATCTTCGTGCGGTCTATCTGAATGCCCAGCGACTTTGCCACCTCGAAGGAATCCCTGAGTGCAAAGGCCACACCCTCCAGCACGGCCTGCGTCATGTCAGCCCTTGAGCTGTCCATGGTGAGTCCGATAAACGTCCCCCGCGCGTTCGGATCGTTGTGGGGCGAGCGCTCGCCCATCAGGTAGGGCAGAAAGAATACATGATTCTCGCCCAGATTGTCAATCTTTGCCTGCTCCTGCGCATAATCCTTCGTGCCGATGACATCATCCATCCACCACTTGTTGCAGGACGCCGCCGAGAGCATACAGCCCATCAGGTGATAGGTCCCGTCCGCATGGCAGAAGGAATGCAGTGCGTTGTGCTCGTCTACTCCGAACTTCTTTGAGGAGATAAATACCGTCCCGCTGGTTCCCAGCGAAATATTGCAGGCCCCGTCTCCCACGGTTCCGGTTCCCACCGCCGCCGCCGCGTTGTCCCCGGCTCCCGCGGCAACCTTCACCGTCTGCGGAATCCCCAGCTCCGCTGCAACCTCCGGCAGAATGTTTCCAACTGCCTCATAGCTCTCAAAAATTTTCGGAAGCCATTCCGGCTGAATGCTTAAAATCTCGCACATTTCCTTGGACCAGCTGCGATTTTTAACATCAAAATACAGCGTCCCGGAAGCATCCGACACATCCGTGCAGTGAACACCGGTCAGACGGTATGCCAGATAATCCTTCGGCAGCATGATCTTCGCGATCTTCGCAAAGTTCTCCGGCTCGTTCTTTTTCATCCACAAAATTTTCGGCGCAGTAAATCCGGTAAAGGAAATGTTGGCCGTGTATTCGGAGAGTTTCCCCTTTCCAATCTCGTTGTTCAGGTAATCGCACTCTACGGCAGTCCGCCCGTCGTTCCAGAGGATGGCCGGACGGATCACCTCCCCCTTCGCATCCAGCGCCACCAGCCCGTGCATTTGTCCGCCGAAGCTGATGCCTGCCACCTGGCTCTTATCCGTGCCGTCCAGCAGCTCCTTTAACCCCGCCACAGACTGGTCATACCAGTCATAAGGATTCTGCTCCGACCAGCCCGGTTTCGGAAAACTGATGGGATACTCTTTACTCACAATCTTAAGTATCTTTCCGCTGCCCTCCATCAGAAGGAGCTTGACCGCGGAAGTCCCCAGATCAATTCCTATGTAGTTCATTTCTTCCCCCTTTCTGTGCTCGCGCACACACTATAATAAACATACAACTTGTACCGGAAAATTTCAACCTGTTTTTCGATAATCCCAAAATTCCTGTTTAAAAATAATTGTCATAATCATAAATCGGCATCTCGTCATATGTCCGGTCATAATATTCGTCGAATATTTCATCGTAAAACTGATCGAAATCTCCAATGCTGGAGAATGCGCCAATCCACAGCATCACAGATAAAAGAATCGAGACAACCGACGTGATCAGACCTGCGATCGCCATCCCCCTCTTGTTGCTCTTCACAATCTGCACAATGCCGAAAATAATCGCGAGCAGCGCCGTGATATAGTTCACACAGCAGGAAAACAAAAAGATGGACAGGATCCCCAGCACCAGCGAAGCGACGCCAAAGCCCACACTGTCCCCCTTCTGCGGGGCGGCATTCGGGTACGCGTACACAGGCTGTCCATATTGTTGATACTGTGTCTGGCCATATCCATAGGGCTGCTGACTGTTATTCTGCTGCTGATTGTAGCCGCCCTGCTGCGGCTGCTGATTGTAGCCGCCCTGCTGCGGCTGCTGATTGTAGCCGCCCTGCTGTGGCTGCTGATTGTAGCCGCCCTGCTGCGGCTGCTGATTGTAGCCGCCCTGCTGCGGCTGCTGATTATAGCTGCCCTCCTGTGGCTGCTGATTGTAGCCGCCCTGCTGCGGCTGACTATAGCTGCCCTCCTGCGGCCGATCATATACGGTACGCGCAGCGCCGGAATCTGTCGCGGACGATCCGTTATCCGCCTGCGGGTTCGGCTCCGTCTGATCCGAATTCCCTGTATTCTGAAAGAAATCGTCGTTCATATCCTTATCCTTTCCCTGTATATTTGATAGATCTTATTTTAACATATAATTCCCAATATAGCAAAGGATTTTAATGTAAAGAAAAGAGGAGCAGCGCCCGGAAAACGCTGTTCCTCTTCAAAAACACAATGTTTGCTAGTTTACTTGTTTGCTTCGTCGATATAAACCTTCCATGCATCCCTGACCGTCTCTGCTGCCTGCGCCGGTGTGTTCTCCTCCGAGATCGCATCAATCAACTCGTTCGGTGAAGCCCCAGGTACGCCGGTATCATAGGCAGGTCTTGCATGCTCCATCAGAATATTCACCGTGTCATCCACAGACTCCAGATCTCCGAAATTCTGATAGAAAGAGGTTCTCCACGGTCTTTCTCCCTCGTACTCCGGAGTGTCAGCTGTATAGAGATCGAAGGCGAACATGATCTTCCATGCCTTCTCCTCATCATAGCAGGCTGGAAGGAAGTAAGCGGCATCGGAACATACATTGGCATAGTTCTGCGCTTCCGGTCCCTTCGGGTAGCACACATATCCCAGATCGTTCTCAAGAGCTCCGTGGAAGGACTCCGCTCTCCAGAGCTCCGCAGCGCTGAAGGCCGCCTTTCCGCTCGTAAATACTGACTCCCAGTAATTCCACTCCGCGTCCTCCGGGAACGCCTTGTGCGCGTCATACTGATTCCACATCTCCTGTGCCCAGTTGAGAGCCGTCATAGTCTTGTTGCTCTCCAGATCGTTAAAGAATTTTCCCTGATCATCCTTGCCGATAAAGTTTGCCTCGTTGGAATACACGGACATGGTAAACCATACAGCCTTCGGCCCTACCATTGCAAAGCGGTCGGTCACGCCGTCGGCATCCAGATCCGCGTCAACCTTTGCGCAGACCTCCTTGAATTTCTCCCAGGTCCACTCGCCGTTTTTCTGCCAGGTGTATAGATCCTCCGGATTCACGCCCGCATCCTTCAGTACCTGCTTGTTGAAAAATACCCCTCTTCCTCCAAGGGCATTGCTCATATTGTAAGAACGGAAACCATACACGGAATCTCCCTTTCCGTAAAGCTCTGTCACAGCGTCAACCCACTTGTCATCGTTGAAATCCAGGCAGTCCAGCTTTGACACGTCATATGCCATGCCGTTGTTGATCGCAGAGAACACCGCATCGTCCGTCCTCATGTGGAAAATGTAATAGTTGTCATCCCCACCGGTCGAGGTGTAATCGATCAGATCCTGAATGCAGTCATCATAAGAGGTCACCGGAGACTCCTTGATCTTGAAATTGTATGTTTCCATTGCCCAGTCCCAATACTCGTAGCGGGCTTTTGTATAGTTGTCCGGATCTGCCTCTCTCTCTTCTTTGGAGAACCAGTCGCGAATAACAATCTCGATACCGCCGAGGTCAATCTTGTTTCCGTCCGCGTCCGTCCGAATCGTGTAAGGTCCTGCTACCTCGGTGCCCTCACTGCCCTCTGTCTGGTCAGAAGCCGTTGAACCCTGACTGTTCTGACTGTCCTTGTTACCGGTGCTCTCCGAATCTTTTCCGCATCCCGCAACACCCAGCAGCATCGCGAGCGAAAGCATAATCGCAAGCACTTTTTGGATTTTCTTTCCTCTCATTTTCTTCCCCTCCTAATACTGACTGTTTCGACAGAATAACTCAACTTTTGCTATCTGCATCAAAACAGCATTGATAGTTTACACATTCATTATAACGCCTCTTTTTCAGAGCAGATACACATTAAAATACTATTTTTATTGCGAAATCATACTATTATTCCCTGTCAGACCGCATTTTATTCCATCCGGTTCCTCATCTGGTACTTTTTTGGAGAAATACCTGCCTGCTGTGTAAAGGTTCTGGCAAAATTCGAGTAATTATTGAAGCCGGACAGAAAACATGCGTCGCTCGG
>CAZNQZ010000062.1:4791-9569 GCA_964575245.1 uncultured Lachnobacterium sp.
CCCCTGGCTCAAAAGCCGCTGTGCCAGAGAGCATCGCTTGGCAATGATATACTGCTGCAGGGTGGTTCCCATCACCTGCCGGAAGCAGCGGCTCAAATAGACTCCGTTGTACTGAAACTGTCTTTCCAGGGCATGAATCGACAGATCCTCCGTCAGATTCTGTTCCACATAGGAAAAAATGTCGGAGACAATCTTTGGCAAAATTTTTTGATATTCGATCTGCCCGGAGGAGGACGTCCGGCGGTTCACCATGACAAGGAGCTCCATCAGCGCGGCGTTCGCCAGTACGTCCGAGCCGTATGCTTCCCCCCCTAAGCAGTCTCGCAGACGATGTGCAAGCTCCTCAAATTCCGCAATGCCCTCCTCGTCCAGACGGATAAAATTCAGTTTTCCCTGCGGGGCCTGAGAAAAGCATTTCGCCAGATCGGTCTGCTCCGTGGACAGGCGCTGAAGGACACTGTCCTTAAAATTAATGACAATTCTGTCATAAACCTTGTCGTCCAGCAGACGCGCATGGTGAAAATCACGCGATTTAATACACACGAGATCCCCCCGCTCCAAAAATTTTCCGTCCCCCTCTGTGAAAATTTCAACATTTCCATTTAAGAACAGCAACAGTTCATTCCCGTCGTGCTGATGCAGCATCGACCCCGGCATAATCTGGGAATCAATGTGCTTGCACTCACACAGGATATCCTGTTCCAGCACAATCAGTACCTTATGAAAAGCATCCGCCATAACAGCCCCTCCTTACCTGGCCCCCGCCCAGAATTCCTCGAGCGTGATCCCTCTCTCCATAATGAATTTCGCCGCCTCTTTTCCCACATAGCGGAAGTGCCACGGCTCATAGGCAATGGCCGTGATGTCCGCCTTGTCCTCCGGATAGCGAAGTATAAAGCCGTATTCCGCGCAGTGTGTGACCATCCAGTGATTCCCCGGCTCGCGGGCCTGAGAGATATCCATCTCCTCATTGCCGGAGCACAGTATATCGAGGGCCAGTCCTGTCTCATGCTCGCTGTGCCCGGCGGGCATGGTCTCCGTCAGCGTCTCAGCCAGGGCATCCTGATAGCTCATCCCCTCCGCCATGAAACGTTTCACATCCTCGTCGATCAGCTCCTGCTGCCTCGTCCTGCTCCGGTAGGCGGAGGCAATCCAGTACTGATACCCCTCCCTGCGGGCCGCCGCCAGCATGTCTACCAGATCCCTGTACAGGAAATCCGACGCCTGAAGGCGCCCGTTACAGATATTCCGCAGCCTGGAATCAAAACTGCTGTCCAGTTCCGTCTCCTTGTTCACCAGAACCAGAAGCTCCGGGTTTTCCAGAGAAAGCCGTCGGCATTCCGCTCTTTCCTCCTCTGAGAATGTATACTTCCCACTGCCCGCGGAAAGCTCCCCCGATCCCTGAGCTCCTGTGTCATCCCCGTTCCCATCAGCGTCCTCTCCCCCTGTCCCGCTCTCTGTCTGTGTGCCGGCAGGCGGCCTGTCCGCCATATCCTGCCCATAGGCGCGCGGCCCAATCCCCATAACCGCCCCGACAAACCACTGAATCACCGTAATCAGCCCCACCAGTCCCAGAATAAACCAGACAATCAGCGCCGCATAAAAGCCCCGCCTCATCATGCGGGCCCGTTTCGCCCGCCTTTTTTTCTCCCATGTATTCATGTGCACTTCCTCCCTCATCCCCGGACTCGTAAACCCTCCGGACAGATTCAGTGTAAGAGAGAAATGCATCACAGTTTTACCAAACTTGCATCACATTTGCATCAACCTCGTAAATATTATTCCCTGGATCGATCCCCCAGCACCAGCTATAGCCATAGCCTTTTTCATTTTTTCCCGACGCTCTGCCCACTTCAAGTACCAGCGGCAGATCTCCTTCGACCCCCCAGTACCCGCACCACAGCTTCCTGTGTTCCTCCCAACCCATTACATATATGGAATCCATCCACTCACGGATATTGTCCCGATCCCACAGGTCTTCGCGGGCCAGGATTCCCGTATACACCTTGTGGTCGTCACGGTCCATTCGCAGCACCAGAATGCTCCCGTCGGAAAGAGCCAGATACAGTTTCCAGATAAACACATTCTGCGGGTAGATATCCCGGCAGTTTCCCACCGGATAGAGCTCACCCAGCTCTCTCTGAAGAATTGTCCCCGCCCTGGCCTCCCCATAAAACAGGCCATGCTGCTCGAGCTCCTGCAATTGTGCATTGACAATCGCAAGGAGCTCCTCATCCGTCGGCGCATCCTCCCCCTCCACAATGTTCAGCAGGCGGAGCTCAATCCCGTTTACCATACATGCGGATATAGCGCCCAGCTTTTCCTCAAAGGAATTGTACAGCACGATCTCATAGGGCTCAAAGGTTATATCCATATACTCCTCCTGCCCCAGCCGGTGGCTGTCGTACCAGCCATTCACCGCATCCGGCAATGAGAGCGCCGCGACGAAGAGAACCACTACCAGAAGCAGCGCGAGGGCTGTCCTGGCATATCCTCCGATTCCCGTCATTTCTTCCCTCCTCTCCGAAGCCCTGCCGCCTCCGGCTCCATCAGGCGAAAATACATCGTAATAGTCGTGCCCTTTCCGAGCTTGCTCGCAATCTCCCAGCGCGCTCCGTGGGCCTCGATAATTCGGCTGCAGATCGCCATCCCCAAGCCCGCGCCGCCCTCGCGCCTGGCACGGGACTTGTCCACCATGTAAAATGCCTCCGTGACCCGGTCCACCTCATCCTCCGGCATCCCGCGCCCGTCGTCCGAGACGCAGATCCGGTAGCGGCGCCCCCGCCCGCTCTCCTTACGGTCCGCCTCCGCCGCATTCGTAAGGCTGCCTTCCACCCGGATACTCCCGCCGCTCTCGCACGCCTTGCAGCTATTGTCCACCAGATTGCCCAAAAGCGAGAGCAGAAGATCCATATCGCCGCAGAGCGTGGCGCGCTCAAAGGAGCAGAAAAGGTGCAGTTTCTTCTCCCACACCCGCGCCGCAGTCAGCCGCCGCAGCCTGCTCTCCAGCTCCTCCGCAGACACAGGCCCCGTCTCAATCCCCAGCTTTCCGATATGGATCAGCTCCATCATCTTGTAAGCCAGACGTTCCAGCCGTCGGCTCTCCCGGTAAATATAATCCGCCGCCTGGCGCCGGTCCTCCTGATTCAGATCCATAGTCATCAGCATCTCTCCGTATCCGATCATAGAGGTTAAGGGCGTTTTCAGCTCGTGGGCAAAGGCCCCGGTAAACTCCTCCTGCCGCCTGGCATTCTCCTCCAGCACATGGAAGTTGTCCTCCAGCTCGCTTGCCATCTTGTTGAAATCATTCATGAGTCCTGCGATCTCGTCATTTCCCCTGGGCTTGACCCGCTTTTCGTACCTTCCTCTTGAGAAGGCCCTGGTCGCCAGCGACAGTCTGCGCACCGGTGCGGTAAAGCCCGCGGCAAAGATCGAGGAGAGCACTGCCGCCACGGCGGCGAGCAGAAGAAGCGTTGTCTGATAAGTCCTGCGGCTGTCCTCTCTCTCCTCGTAGAGGTCGTCCATGATCCTGCGCACCTCCAGATAGTAGGTTTGCCCGCCGCATTCCATCCGCACCATCGCCTCCATGAAATGCCCCCCCGTACCATCCGTCAGCCGCCACACACAGTTGCCGCCCGCCGTATGCCCGGCGTTTGCGCTTTTTCCTGCCCCAGGCTCCGACAGACGCTTATACAGTTCTCCGGCCCGCCTGCCAAAGGGATAAACGCTCACTCCCTTTTCATTATAGATACACACCTCATTCCTGCTGTCCCTCACATTGCCAACCACAGACTTTGCGAGCTGCTGCACCATCTGCTCGTTCAGATTGTAGGTCTCCCCCAGCCCCTCCGCCGCCGCGAGAAAGGCATACTGCAGGACGCGCACCTCCTCCAGTCCGCTCTCCGTCTCCTTGTCAACAGACGCCTGAAACGAGGTGTGCAAAAGCACCGTGCCGAACACGGCAAAGGCTGTGATCATAATGCTCACCATCCCCGTCATCAATTTCCAAAAAAGCTTCATTAATTATTTTTCCTCCGGCAGAGGCATGAAGCGATAGCCTACCTTGTACACCGCCTCAATCTCCCTCTGCAGCCCCGCTTTTTTCCTGAGCCGCTGCACATGCAGATCCACGGTGCGGCTGTCCCCCATATAGGGGCTGTCCCAGACTCTCTCATAGATCAGCTCGCGGTAGAGCGCCACCCCCTGATTCCGCACAAACAGAAGCAGAAGGTCAAATTCCTTGTAGGTCAGATCAATCTCCTGCCCGCCCCTCGTCACCCTGCGGGAGGGGATATTGATGTGCAGGCCGCACACGTCCAGCTCCTGCTCCGCCTTGTGGCAGCGGCGAAGAACCGCGTCCACGCGCGCAATCAGCTCCAGAATCTCGAAGGGTTTTGTAATGTAGTCCTCCGCGCCGAGGCGCAGCCCCCGCACCTTGTCGTTGGTTTCCCCCTTGGCAGTGAGGAAAATCACCGGAACGGACAGGCTTTTCGCGTAGTCCAAAAGCTCGTACCCGTCGATGCCCGGCAGCATAATATCCAGAATACAGAGGTCGAACGCCTCCTCCTGAAGGCGGTCCGCCCCCTCAATGCCGCTCGCCGCCACACGGCATTCGTAGCCCGCGTTTTTTAAATTCATCCGGACGAGGTTCGCAATGGGCTCCTCGTCCTCAACCACCAGTATTTTGATCATTGCAGCTTCCATCCCCAGATTTATTCCTGATATATATTATGATTCGAGGGTCAAAAGGTATTTTGACCCTTGATGATACCACGAAT
>CAZNQZ010000063.1:0-9422 GCA_964575245.1 uncultured Lachnobacterium sp.
TGACGAAAAGTCAATGGAATTCTGAAATAATTTTGTGAAAGATTGTCAATGAAACCTGCGGTAGATCCGCATTCCCCCGTAGACCGCGGAAGTGACGACGCTCAAGATAATCCCGCAGGCCAGCAGCTGACCGATGCTGACCTTCCAGATATTCATCAAAAAAATGGATGCCAGCAAAAGCACTGCCATCCAATATAAAAAACTCAACACAGAGACAGCCGCCCAGGCCAGGACGCCTTTCAGGACGTCCATGGCCTTCCCCGCTTTTTGCGCGCTGCCCCTTCTCTTTTTCCTATTCCTCATATTTCACGCCCCAGACGCTCGTGTTTGCCCCCACCGCCGTAAAGGTCATGACGGGAGTTCCAGCCTCGTCCTTCATCTCACAGAACACGCCGCTGTACTCTGCGTCGCCGATTTTGATATGCATGTAAGGACTGCCCTTTTTCATCGCCCAGACGCCCTCGACATGCTCCCCGAAGACACTGCCCTTTTTCGTCAGGTAGATAACGACAGGCTCCGCCACATTCGCGTTGATGGCCATTCCCTGATTTACCATATAGTATCTGCCGACCACCGCATCCCCGGAGTAGCCCTCCCCGGAGATGGTCTCGCCGTCCGTCGCATAGGGCAGCATACAGGGCCACCCCTCCTCGTTGACAAAGAACTGCTTCACGCGCGGAAAATGCAGTTCCCCGCTGTTCGCGAAGCGTGTGTGGTATGCAATGTAACGCTTCCCGTCCGCATCCACCATCGCCGAGTTGTGCCCCGTCGCCTTGTAGGGCTTGGATATGCCCGGCAGATTGTAGTTTCCGGAGAGCTTTAGGCCGCGGTACGCGTGGGCTCCCGGTCCCTTGTCCGGAAATTTCCCGTCCATATCGACATAATCCCCATCGACGGTGTCGGAGCGGAACACGCGGATCTGGTAACCGCCGTCCGCGGTCAGGGAACCGTAAGACACAAACAGGTAATAGTAGCCGCTCTCCTCATCCCAGAGGATGTACGGTCCCTCAATGGATTTGTGCCCGCCGCCCAGAAGGCGCTTGCCAAAGTACGGGTCCACACTGTTTTCCGGGTCCGCCTCCGGATGAATCACCCTTCCGGTCTTCCCGTCCAGCTCCAGCAGGAAAATTCCGCCGGACCAGGAACCGTACACCATCCAAAGCCTCCCGTCCGCATCATAGAATACGCTCGGATCGAGCGCGTTCGGCCACGAGCGGTAATCGTACTCCCCGCCCTCCGTCACGTAGGTGTCCTCGGCGTACTCCCTGTCCACACAGTCCAGCACATCCGTGCCGGAAATCGTGTCAGGCCCAAAGCCGGAATAGATGAGCGGCGCCTCCCACTCATAGGGGCCCTCAATGCTGTCCGAAATCCCGAAGCAGAGGTTTGAGGTATTAAAGGTCGAAGTCACACAGTAGTACAGACAGTATTTTCCCATCTCCCGGTTGTAGATCACATCCGGCGCCCACAGCCGGGTGCCTCCGTTTCCGTCCGTGGGAATTAAGCTGTCATTGCTGCCCGCATAGGCAAATACATCCGTGTGGCCGTCAAAGAGGTTGCCGTACACACGGTTGGTCGGCTGATAACCGTTGCCGAGCCGTTCCCAAGTCCTTAAATCCACAGACTTCGCAGATTCCATATGCGAGCCGAAAATATAGTAGGTTCCGTCCTCTGCCCGGATAATGGATGGGTCGTGCACGGAGGTTTTCGCCGGGATTGCCTTCTTCGTATATTTGTTGAGATTCACCGCAAAATCCATATCCAGCTTTTCCCTCTCCTTATCCAGTTGTTCCTTTGTCTTTTCCGGAAGCGCATTCCCTTTTTCGTTACATCCAGCCGCCGACAGCGCCATCACAAGCGCCAGCCCAATACAGCCTGCAGCCGATCTCAGTTTTTTCCTTTGCATCCTCTCTCCCCCTTCTTGTTTTCCTTCAGACGCCACCCGCGCTGCCTGCGCAGGTTCATGAAAACAGGCCCCAGATACTGGGGCCGTTGTTTTACAGTCTTTTGAACCGGTTCCACGCTGCCGCCTTACTGCAGGTAGCTCACCACGCAGATCGGCGTGCGGTAAAACGCGTTGGACACCTTGATGCCGCTGCGCTCGTTGCTCGCATGGACGATCTGTCCGTTGCCGATATAAATCCCTACATGACCGATCCTGCCGCCGCTCCCGTAGAAGAACAGGTCTCCCGGCCTGGCGTCGCCCGAGCTGATCCGCGTGCCGTAGGACGGCTGGGACGCGGAATGATGCGGCAGTCTGACCCCGTAGTGCTCATAGACCCTCATGGTAAAGCCGGAGCAGTCTATCCCGCGGGTAAGGCTTGTCCCTCCATACACATAGCGGTTCCCGACATACTGCAGGGCGTACTGTACCAGATCGACCCGGACATCCGAAACTCCACTGCCGTAGCGCAGCTCCTTGATGGTCTGCCCTGTGGTCAGCTTCTGGGAAATCTCGACATATTCGCCGGATATATAGCCGTAGAGGTTATCCACCTCAACCACGTACCAGCCGTCCTTCTCGCCGCTGACGATGAGCACCTCTCCGTCACCGACCAGGGCAAGGATGTCCGAGTCTGTGGTCGCATCCTCCCGGACGCGCAGCGTGGCCGTTTTGACCGTCGCAACCGTCAGAACCTCTGCCTCCGCAATCGCGCGCGCCTCGTCTCCCGTAATAATATAATCTGCACTGACATAACCCTCAACCTTGCCCGAGGTGATCTGATACCAGTCACCCTCCTGAGCGATGATCTCACAGGCCGCATGGTTGGTCATCTTTCCGACAATGCTGCCCGATGTTGAGGGCTCTTTTCTCACATTCAGGTTGCCGTCAACCGTCGCAATTCCAAGGTTGACATATCCGAAAAGCGGCTCATTCTCCTTCACTTCGGGCTCGTCCAACAGCTCTGTCTCCGCTTCGGCCCCCGACGCCTGAAGCATTCTGGGCAGCGTTTCCGCCGCATATCCCTGACCGACCTTGTCGATTCCGATGTCCGCAACCTCCACCGCCTTTGAATCCATCATGACCGGCGACACGCCTGCGGTCACATTCAGCCCGACAAGCTTGTCCGAGTCAAACGCAGACGCAATTCCCGCGAGAGGAATGCCCGATGAAGGGCCATTGGCACCGACGGTCGGATTTTCTCCGCCGGAGTTTGCGGCGGCTGCCGAAAGCGCCACCGTCAAAAGTAATACACCGCCAATACGTTTTTTTATCTGCTCACTTATCTTCATTGGATCAAATTCCTCCCCTGTCGTGGATTTCTTCCGTAACCGAAAATAAGTATAGCAAGTTTCTGTAACAATGTCAACTATTGTAACAAACTTTAACATCCGCGAGATCCTTCGCCATCTGCGCCTGCAGTGCCGCCACAGAGGCAAATCTCTGCTCCGGCCTGAGAAAGCGGAAAAGCTCCACCGTGAGCGTCTTCCCGTACAGGTCTCCCTCATAGCCGACGATATAGGTCTCCGCGCCGACTGCGCCGCTGTCTGTCACCGTGGGCTTGCTGCCGATGTTTGTGACTGAGGGCCACAGCTCCTCCCCGATGCGGGTCCGGCTGACATACACGCCGTTTGGCGGCGTCTGCTTCTGCTGCGGAATCTCCATATTCACCGTCGGAAAACCGATGGTGCGCCCGAGCTGCCGCCCGTGAATCACGGAGCCGCGCAGAAAAAACGGGCGGCCCAAAAGCCGGTTGGCCTTTTCGATATCGCCCTTCGCGATCTCCTCCCGCACAAAGGAGCTGCTGATCGCCCTGCCGTCCTCCTGTATTTTTTTGAGAACCAGAAGCTCATAGCCGTACCGTGCGGCATAATCCGCGAGAACGGACGGATCTCCCGCACGGTTGTGACCAAAGCGGAAATCCTCGCCCAACACGATACCACGCACCTGAAACGCCTCCGCAATCCAGCCGATGAACTCCTCCGGCTCCATGCACATGACCTGCGGCGTGAACGGGCACTCATAGAGGTAATCCACCCCTTCACGCTCCAAAATCCAGCGTTTTTCCTCTCCTGTGGTCAGAAGCTTCGGCGTTCCCCCTCCGATCCTCTGTCCGGGGGGAACGTCAAAGGTGAACACCAGCGTCTCTGCCCCGAGGGCCCTCCCCCTCTCCAGCAGCGTCTGCATCAAAAGCGCATGACCGCGGTGTATTCCGTCAAATTTGCCGAGTGTGACCACCGTCGGGCCGCTGGTGGTAAATTGTAAATTATTTCTGATAGATTTCATGGCTTATCAATTAATTTTCTCCTGCTGCATCCATGATCGCCATCATCTCAGCAGCATAATAGTCACATATTGCACCACCATATTTTTGAATAAGATAATACTGCAATTCCTCACATGTCAAAGAAAAGTTTAAGCGGCCTGTAATCTCCGGCCTTTTGCTCACAGCTATACAGCCCCGCAAAGCGGCCCGCCGCGTCGTAGAGGCGCACCGTCCCTGTTTCCAGCGCGTCCGCCCCCGTCAACAGCGCCGCCGGAAGGCGGTTGCCGTTGTCCACAAGCTTCTGTGCCTCCTCCGCCGCCGTCACCGCCGGATACTGCAGAAACACCGAGTCCACCGGGCGGATAAAATCGGTTTTCCCCGCCGTCAGCGCCTTCCCGATCTCGGAGAGCCGCAGGGCGTCCCGCAGGGCGAAATCCGACACCCGGGTGCGCAGCAGGTGCTCCATACACCCTCCGCAGCCCAACTTCTCCCCTATGTCGTTGCAGAGCGTGCGGATGTAGGTTCCCCTGCCGCAGTGCACCCGCATATGTACCCTCGGCAGACACATGTCCAGAATTTCGATCCCGTAAACCGTGACCGGGCGGGCCTTCCGCTCAACCTCCACGCCCTTTCTGGCGAGGTCGCAGAGCTTCTGTCCGTTCACCTTCAGCGCCGAGTACATGGGCGGGACCTGCATGATCTCGCCGACAAAGGACAAAAGCGCACGCCGCACCTCCACATCGGCCACGCGCACCTCACGCCGCAGGAGCACCTCTCCGGTCACATCCTGCGTGTCCGTGGCAAGCCCCAGCAAAAGCACGGCCTCATACTCCTTGTCCTTGTCCGTCAGCACATCGCAGACCTTCGTCGCGCTGCCGAGACAGACGGGCAGCACGCCCTCCGCCTCCGGATCAAGAGTCCCGGTGTGGCCGATTTTTTTCTGATGAAACATTCCGCGCATTTTTGCGACGACATCAAAACTGGTATAGCCCCTTTCCTTATATACATTTACAATTCCGTTCGTCATTGCAGCCTCTTTTCCACTTCCGCCAGAATGCGGCGGACGCAGTCCTCCTTTGGGCCTTCGATGGTGAAACCCGCAGCCTTCACATGTCCGCCCCCGCCGAATACAGCGGCGATGTCCGCCACGTTGACCTCCCCGTTGACGCGCAGGCTGCCCTTGAAGCTGCCGTCCTCATTTTCATAGAGAAACACGGCCACCTCGACCCCCTTTGTCACGCGGAGCTGGTTCACAATCCCGTCGAGATGCTTTGGCATCACCCCGTACTCCTCCATCATATCCCTTGTGACAATGCTCACAATGCAGCGCCCGCCCAGATACAGTGCGGCGTCCACGAGCGCCCGCCCCAGAATCCGGTTCTGGCCGAAGGTTTTCGTGTAAAAGGTATCATCCACAATCTTTGGATAATCAATCCCCTTTTCCATGAGACAGCCCGCAATCTGCATGGTCTTTTTCGAGGTGCAGGAATATTGGAAGACACCGGTATCGTGCACGATCCCAGTGTAGAGGCACTCGGCGATCTCCCGCGTGATGCGGGATTTGTCCATCAGCTCATACATGAGCTCGCAGGTGGAGCTGGCATCCCCCACAATGTAATTGTCGTCCGCAAACGCCTGATTGCTCACATGGTGGTCAATGCAGACCGTGTGGCGCGCCGCTTTAAAATACTGCAGGGCATCACCGAGCCTTCCTTCGTCCCCGCAGTCCGCCACAAAAAAGACGTCAAAGGGCGGCTCTGGGGCAAAGTCGCTTTGAATTTCCTCCGAGCCGTGCAGAAACCGGAAAATATTCGGGATCGGCTCGAGGAACAGGCAGGTCCGGACCTGTGGGTACGAATCCCGCACATAATTGTACAGCGCAAGCACAGAGCCCACACAGTCGCCATCCGGGCGGATGTGCCCGGCGATCCCCACCCGCCTGACATTCACAAGTTTTTCATCAATCTGTCTCATCTTCTCCCCCGCCCGACCGCTTTGTCAGCGCATCGATTTTCTGGGACATTTCCATGCCATAGGCGATGGACTGATCCAGAATGAACCGGATTTCGGGCGTATTGCGCAGATTGATGGAACGGGCCAGCGCGCGGCGGATATACCCTTCCGCGGAGCGAAGCCCCTCCAGCGTCTTCTTCTGTGAATCCTCATCCCCAAGCACACTGACAAATGCCTTTGCCGTCTTTAAATCCGGGGCGACCTCCACCGCCACCACCGAGGTCATGGGGTTGATGCGCGGGTCCTTGATCTCACTCCGTATAATACCGGAGAGCTCCCGCATGACCTCCTCGTTGATCCGGATATTTTTAATACTGTTTTTTCTCATAACCTTCCTATCTTGGCACTTCCACCATCTTGTAGGCCTCCACGCGGTCAAACTCCTCGATCTCATGGAAACCGTCAAATACCAGACCGCACTCAAATCCGTTGCGGACCTCCTTCACATCGTCCTTGAAACGCTTCAGCGAGGCAAGGCCTCCCTCAAAGATCATCTCCTCACCGCGGAACACGCGAACCTTGCAGCCCCGCTCAATCATGCCGTCAAGCACATAGGAGCCCGCGATATTGCCGACGCCGGATGCCTTGAAGATCTGACGGATCTCCGCATGGCCTAATATCTTCTCCTCGAAGACAGGGTCCAGCATTCCCTTCATGGCGGCCTCCACATCCTCAATCGCGTTGTAGATGACCTTGTACAGCCGGACATCCACGCCCTCATTGTCCGCAGTCGCCTTCGCGATCGGGTCCGGACGAACGTTAAATCCAATGATGATCGCGTTGGACGCGGACGCAAGAATCACGTCGGACTCATTGATTGCGCCGACACCGCCGTGGATCACCTTCACCACGACCTCATCATTGGAGAGCTTGACAAGGGACTGGCGGACAGCCTCCACCGAGCCCTGCACGTCAGCTTTCACAATAATGTTCAGTTCCTTCATATTGCCGGACTGGATCTGTGAGAACAGATCGTCCAGACTCATTCTGGATCTGGTCTCCTCCAGCAGGCGCGTCTTCTCCTCCGCAATGTAGGTGTCTGCAAATGACTTTGCCTCCTTGTCGGAGCCGCAGACCACAAAGGTCTCGCCTGCCACCGGAACGCTGTTTAACCCGAGAATCTCCACCGGAGTGGACGGAATCGCCGTCTTCACCCTGCGCCCCTTGTCGTCCATCATCGCGCGCACTTTTCCGTAGCTGCTTCCGCAGGCAATTGAGTCCCCGACATGGAGCGTTCCCTTTTGCACCAGCACTGTCGCAACCGCGCCCCTGCCCTTGTCGAGCTGCGCCTCGATGACGAGTCCTCTGGCATTCCGGTTCGGGTTCGCCTTAAGCTCCAGCACCTCCGCCGTCAGAAGAATCATCTCCAGGAGGTGGTCGATTCCCTCCTTAGTATGCGCAGAAACCGGACAAAATATCGTGCTTCCTCCCCAGTCCTCGGGAATCAGCTCATACTCGGACAATTCCTGCTTTACGCGGTCAACGTTCGCACTCGGCTTATCAATTTTGTTGACGGCGACAATAATCTCGACCCCCGCCGCCTTGGCGTGGTTGATCGCCTCGACGGTCTGCGGCATCACACCGTCGTCCGCCGCGACGACAAGAATCGCAATATCCGTAGAGTTCGCGCCGCGCATACGCATGGCCGTGAAGGCCTCGTGTCCCGGCGTATCCAAAAAAGTAATATTCTGGTCATTGATCGACACCACGGACGCACCGATGTGCTGCGTGATGCCGCCCGCCTCGCGGTCGGTCACACGGGTAGAGCGGATGGCATCCAGAAGAGAGGTCTTTCCGTGATCGACGTGTCCCATCACGCAGACTACCGGCGGGCGCGCAGTCATTTGGCTGACGTCCTCCTCTTCCTCTTTCAAAAGCTCTGCGATCACATCAACCTTCTCCTCCGGCTCGCAGATAAAATTGAACTCCAGCGCGATTTCCCCGGCGGCGTCAAAATCCACCTCCTGGTTGACCGTCACCATCTGTCCCTTCATAAACAGTTTTTTTACAATTGCAGCGGGCTGAACCTTCATCGCCTCGGCGAGCTCACGGATCGTCAGCTTCTCGGGAAGGGTGATGGTTTTGATCGCATCCTCATCCTCCCTGGGTCTCTGCGGCTGCTGCGGTTTTTTCCTGCCGCCGTGTTTCTCAAGGTTGATGTAATTCTCCTGCCGCTTGCCGACCTTGTCGTGATCCTGCTGGCGCTTGTTCGCCCCCTTGCGGTCGTTTGCGCGGTCACGGCTCTCCTTGCCTCTCAGATCCTCCGCACTGCCTGCGCTCTCCTTCTCAAAACGCCCCTGGTCGCGGCCGCCGCGGCCTCTGCCCTGATCTCTCGCTCCGCCGCGGTCATTGCGGTCCGCTCCCGGCCTCTGACGGTCTGCTCCCGGTCTCTGGCGGTCCCCGCGCTCACTGCGGTCTGCTCCCGGCCTCTGACGGTCTGCTCCCGGTCTCTGGCGGTCCCCGCGCTCACTGCGCTCTGCTCCCGGCCTCTGGCGGTCTGTCCGCTCACCGCGCTCTGCCCCCGGCCTCTGGCGGTCCTCGCGCTCACTGCGCTCTGCCCCCGGTCTCTGGCGGTCTGTCCGCTCACTGCGCTCTGTCCCCGGTCTCTGACGGTCTCCCTCCGGACGGCCTGCGCCCCTTCTTTCACCCGCTGGGGTTTCCGGCGCAGCCGCCGCCGGGCGGCTCGGCGCAAAATCATCGACATTGTTCGCCGTGCGCTCGCTGATGGGCCGCAGGGAGCGCTCTCCTACCGGGCGCGGACGGATAATGCTGTGCGTCTCCGGACGGCCGTCCCTGCGGTCTCTGTTCCGGTCTCCTTTTCCACCGCCCTTGCCGCTGCCTCCCTGTCCGCCGCCCTGTCCCTTGCGGGGGGACTGCTTGCTGTACTGCGCGTTATACACTGCGGTGATGCTGGATTTTTTCTTCGGGCGCTCTTTGTCCGCAGGCTTTCCTTCTCTGCTGTCCCTTTTCGGGCTTCCCTCCCTGCTCTCCTTCGCGCGGGGCGGCTCCGCCTTTGGCGCGGACGCCTCCCTCTTTGGCTCCGGCTCCGGCTTCGGTGACGCCAAAGGCTGTTCTGCCTTCTGCGCCGGCTTCGCCTGTTTGGGCGCCGCAAATTTATCGCGCACGAGTCTCTGTGCTTCGTCCTCCACGTTGCTGGACGCGCTCTTGACCGCGAACTGCGTCGATTCCAGCAGGTCGATA